>JAGCVH010000003.1 GCA_017962495.1 Bacteroidaceae bacterium | reverse complement strand
TTTATTATTATATTATTATATATTTAAGACTATATATAGTATATTTTATATATAATTCATGATAAAATGACTCTTTTCCTCTCATTTTCCTACTTCCTTTACGAATGCATTTCACTCCCTCATGACTTACCCAATAAGTACCACCCCCTTAAAATAAAACTGTCATCTGTCATCTGTCATCTGCGACCTAAAACACACCATGGGCAAACGCAGAGAACCGAGAAACCCGTTGGGCTCTCGGTTCTATTTTCTATGAGCTCTGCGCGCGGTGATCGGAGGCAGAACTCACTACGTTCCCGATGTGGGATTACTTGAATATCAACTGCGCAAACTGGTAAAGACTGCGACGCCAAGTCTGCCATTCGTGAGCAGTACCAGGAGAGACATAACCGTGGGCGTTGATGCCAATGGCCTTCAGGTTCTCAGCAGCCTTGCCTACACTGTTGTCGCCCTCTGCCATACGCGTTTCACGACCGCCAGCACTCATAAACAGCACCTTGTTGGTCTTCTTGAAGTCTGCAGCGTCCTTCAGCTCTTCGGTATTGAAAGTGCCACCGCTGAACATGCCCACGTAGGCAAAAGTAGTGGGGTTGGCCAGCGTGATGCCATGAGTCTGCATACCACCCATCGACAGGCCTGCCATAGCACGATGATTGGCATCGGCAATCACGCGATAGTTGGCCTCCACCATAGGGATAATATCCTTGATGAGCACATCCTGGAAGGCGTTGAAGAAACCTCCAAAGCCACCACGTCGACCTCCACCCTGCCCGGGAGCAGGAGCTTCGCGACGAGGTACATCGAGACCATTGTCCATGAAGATGATAAACGGAACGGCCTTGCCAGCAGCAATCAGGTTGTCCATGATGATACCCGTCTTGCCCTGAGCCGACCAACCGGTCTCGTTCTCACCCATTCCATGCTGGAGATAGAGTACGGGGAACTTCTTGGTGGGGTTCTTGTAATACTCATTGGGCAGATAGATGTAACCGTGACGCATCTTCTCCGACACGCTCGACCAGTAGTACACCTCGTTGATAGAGCCCTGTGGCACGTTCTTCACGGTGTAGAATTCCTCGTCGGCTGCAGGAACGTCGATGCCACTACCCCATCGACTTGCACCATAGAAGTACTTGCTTCCGGGGTCGGGAACGCTGGCGCCATCGATGTTCAGCTGATAGTAGTGGAAACCCTCGTCCTGAGGCTCTGACGTACCCGTCCATACACCATTCTCGTCCTTGGTCATCTCATAGATTTTACCAGCGATGTCCAAACCAACGAAGGAAGCCTTTGGCGCTACAATCTGCGCACGAACCATGCGTTGTGAGTTCACCATTGGATACTGCTTGCCTCCCTGATTGGTTGCAGCAGGCTTGAAGTCCTCAACGACATCCGCAACTACAGACGGAACAATGGGGTTCTGTCTGGGAGCACCAAACTGAGCCGATGCAGTCATACTTGAAAGCGTCAGCAATGCAAGAAAGATCTTTTTCATTGTGTTAAATCATTAAAGGTTGATAATAAGACTTTATTATGTAACTTCGTTCCATGACTTTTGTCACGACTCGGTATAATCGAAGTAAACTTCATTCTGCTCTCGCTGTTCCAAAAGTTCATTATTCATTATTCTTTAGCCGAAGGCGCTCTTTAGGCGAGGCGAAGCCGAAGTCGCTCTTAGCCGAAGCCGCTTCCGCTGCCATGGGCAAGCCCTCCTCCATCGTGTCGTAAGTAACGGCGTGGTCTTGCAGGAAGATGTGGTGTAGCGTGCGTTCCAGCGCCGTCAGGGTTTGTTCTCTTACCTGTGGCTTCAGTTCACACTCCCACACGGTTATGCAGTGCCATCCCATCTCTTTCAGCCTCATCCTTTCCATTGCGTCCCTCTCTTGATTCCTCCTTATCTTTGCCACCCAAAACTCGCGATTCGTCTTCGGAATCTTACAGCACTCCGAATTCTCAATGTTCAATGTTGAGACTGCGTCTCGAGCCTGCTCACGCTTGGCAAAATCGAAGTAAACTTCATTCTGCTCTCGCTTAATCGCAGCCTTCAATGAAACTTTGTGTCCATGCCAGAAGCACCCATTCACGAATATGCACGTCCTATACCTCCTCAGTACCAAGTCTGGCTTGCCAGGCAGTCGTGGCGAGTTCAGTCTATAACGGAAACCTCTGCTCCACAGCCAACGTCTCACCAGCATCTCCGGCTTTGTTCCCTTCGAGTGAATGGCGGCCATGTTCTTACTGCGCTGTTCAGAGGTCATAAGGGTGGAATTTAAGGCTCAGTTAAACTAAAAGTGTTTAAAAGTTAACAATTTCACTTGCAAATATACAAAAACTATTTAACGGACGAAAGACAAAACAAATATTTTCAAGATAATGGCATAGACCTCGCCCAAACTCCCAAACAACCAAACGCCAAATCTACTAAACGACTAAACAATATGTCGCCTTATATTTGGTATTTCGCTCGGTTTTCACTATCTTTGTCACCTCAAATCAAAAAACGGAAATAAACTCTATGTTTGAAAACCTTAGTGAAAGACTTGAAAGGTCGTTTAAGATACTGAAAGGTGAAGGCCGCATCACCGAGATTAACGTGGCTGAGACCCTGAAGGATGTTCGCCGCGCACTGCTGGACGCCGACGTCAACTATAAAGTAGCGAAGACGTTTACCGACAATGTGAAGCAAAAGGCGCTGGGACAGAACGTGCTGACTGCCGTGAAGCCAGGACAGCTGATGGTGAAGATTGTTCACGACGAACTGGCACAACTGATGGGTGGCGAAACGGCAGAACTGAACCTGCCCGGACGCATAGGCGAACCAAGCATCATCCTGATGGCTGGTCTGAATGGTTCGGGTAAGACCACGTTCAGTGCCAAACTGGCCAAGATGCTCAAGGAGAAACAAGCGAAAAAGCCTTTGCTTGCCGCCTGCGACACCTTCCGACCCGCTGCAATGGAACAGTTGCGCGTTTTGGGCGAACAGGTGGATGTGCCCGTCTATGTAGAAATGGGTGCGACCAACCCTGTGGAAGTGGCTCTGCATGCCATCAACGAGGCTCGTCAGCATGCCAACGATGTCGTAATTGTGGATACTGCCGGCCGACTGGCCATCGATGAGGAACTTATGCAGCAGATTCAGGATATCCGCGATGCAATCAACCCACACGAGATTCTATTCGTGGTGGATGCTATGACTGGTCAGGATGCCGTGAACACTGCCAAGGAGTTCAATGACAGACTCAACTATACGGGTGTTGTCCTGACAAAACTGGACGGTGACACGCGTGGTGGTGCTGCGCTCTCCATACGAAGTGTTGTGGATAAGCCCATCAAGTTCGTGGGTACTGGCGAGAAGATGGAGGCCATGAGCCCCTTCCACCCTGCCCGTATGGCCGACCGTATTCTGGGTATGGGCGATATCGTGTCCCTCGTGGAGAAGGCACAAGAGCAGTATGACGAGAAGGAGGCACGCCGGCTGGAACAACGCATCAAAAAGAATCAGTTCGACTTCAACGACTTCTATGCACAGATTCAGCAAATCAAGAAGATGGGTAACATCAAGGACCTGGCTTCCATGATTCCTGGTGTGGGCAAGGCACTGAAGGACATCGATATCGACGACAACGCTTTCAAGAGTATCGAGGCCATCATACTGAGCATGACACCCAAGGAACGCCAGAATCCCGCCTTGCTAAATACAAGCCGACGCATGCGTATCGCCAAAGGTAGCGGCACAAACATTCAAGAGGTGAACCGACTCATCAAGCAGTTCGACCAAACACGCAAGATGATGAAAATGGTCACCAGCAAGCAACTGCCGCAGATGCCTAAAATGCCGAAATTCTAATTCAGATTACTCAAATAGCCCATGACACTTATCGACGGAAAGGCTACGGCTGCCACGATTAAAGCCGAAATCAAACAAGAAGTAGAACAGATTGTTGCTCAGGGCGGACGCCGCCCCCATCTTGCAGCCATACTCGTCGGACACGACGGCGGCAGTGAGACCTATGTCAAGAACAAAGTGCTGGCATGCGAAGCCTGTGGTTTCCAATCAACACTTATTCGTTTCGAGGACGACATCAAGGAGGAGGAACTGCTGGCATGCGTGGAAAGACTGAACAAAGACGAATCGGTTGATGGTTTCATCGTTCAGCTTCCCCTACCCCGCCACATCAATGAACAACGCGTTATCGAGGCTATCGACTACCGCAAGGATGTTGACGGATTCCACCCCATTAATGTGGGACGCATGGCCATTGGTCTGCCCTGCTTCATCTCGGCTACACCATTGGGAATCCTAACCCTGCTGCGCCGTTATCAGATACCTACCAGCGGACAGAAATGCGTCATTTTGGGTCGCTCGAACATCGTGGGTAAACCTATGGCTCAACTGATGATGCAAAAGCAATGGGGTGACTCAACTGTAACCGTTTGCCACAGCCGCAGCAAAACCCTGAAGGAAGAATGCAAAGAAGCCGACATCCTAATTGCAGCCATTGGCCAACCAGGCTTCGTTACTGCCGATATGGTGAAAGAGGGTGCCGCCGTCATCGACGTGGGTACAACCCGTGTGCCTGATGCAACACGCAAGTCAGGTTACCGTCTGTCGGGCGATGTACTATTCGACGAGGTTGCTCCTCATTGTTCATACATAACTCCCGTACCTGGTGGCGTTGGTCCTATGACCATCTGCATGCTCATGCTCAACACCCTCTCTGCTGCAAAAAAGGAGTTTTATAAGTAAAATAAACATAATCGGCTACCCACATCCGCAAAAAGTCGGCAAAACATTTGGCAGTCTCAGGGATTTGAATTACCTTTGCACTCGCATTTAAGGGGAGAGCCCCTATAGATGGTGCCTATAGTTCAGTTGGTTAGAGCGTCAGATTGTGGTTCTGAATGTCGTCGGTTCGAGTCCGACTAGGCACCCGAGGTGAGGAGAGAAAGTCCGTTTGTTCAGTTATGAGCAGGCGGGCTTACTTTTTTTGCGTCGTATCAAAACAAGTTAAGACAAAGAAAGAGCGTACACCCAGATTCTGGGAATACGCTCTCACTCTTAGTTGCTAGTCGGATAGCAGTCCGATTACTGAGCAGGAGCCTCAGCAGGTGCGGCAGGAGCTTCGGTAGAAGGAGCCGTTTCGCTTTGAGGAATAGCAGGCAGGTTGTTGGGATTGGTTGCCTGTTGCTCAACGGCTTGCTGCATGATGGTGCTGTCGGCACTCTTAGGTGTAGTCAGGAAAGCTACGCTGAGAATGCTGAGGATAACCATTGCGGCTGCCAAGCCCCATGTGGTCTTTTCGATAACGTCGGTTGTCTTGCGAACGCCAAGCATTGCGTTGTTGTCGGCAAAGCCACTGGCGAGACCACCACCCTTAGATTCCTGAATCAATACGATGAGACACATCAGCACGGATGCGGCTACTATCAAAATCACGATTAAATTGTACATCTTTTTAGTTTATTTATTGTTATTATTTACGATAAGTTTCTCCAAATATCGGATTTGGTCTGCAAAGTAACGATTTTTTTTTGGATATTTCAAGGAAAGTCGTTGAATTATTTCAAGTGCCTTGTTATATTTGCCTTGTTTGATGTAAATTCTGGCCAAAGTTTCGGTCAAAATTTCATTTTTACCATCATTTTCATTGTCGATTTGCGGTTTTTGTAATTCTTCGTCGGGATGTTCCTGAATTATTATCTTTCCTTGATCGAGGAAGTTATCCAAAATATCCTGACCATACGAGATGGGAGTCTCCGTCTGAGCCTCATCTTCGTTTATCGTATCGGCCTCAACCTGTAGCATGTAAGTAACGTAGTCGGTGGCGGCATCAGCAGTGGGACGCGCTCTCCGGCTCTTGGGTTGTTCTTCCGCTGTCGGTGTCGTATTAAGGAAGTTATCGATGAGCGAATAAGTCCTGTCCATTCCCTCTTCGATGGTTTCCTCATTTGCCTTACGCACCTTGACCTCTGGTACGGGTTTCAAACGATCGGCTTCGATGAGTTCGTATAAGACACGACGCGAAGGCACGTAAGCCGCAGCCCTCCTCAGTTCCTGACCAAAAGACGGGTCGTGGGAGTCATAGAGCGAGCGGAGCAACAACAAGCGTGCTGCCTGATAGTATGGATATCTGTCGACCAACTGGCGGAGATGCTTCTGTACGCTCTGTGTCCCGCTCTTGGGCTTTCCTATGTAATCTGCAATTCTTTTCATGCTTACCAATTCGCAACAGTTGCATTAAAGATTTGTTCGGCTATGTCCTTCACCATCTGTGTGACAAGCTCTTCCTGCACATTGATGAGTTGCTGACTCGAATCGTATTCCGCAGTTGCAGAGAATGATCTCTCAAAGTCTTCATCGTGCTTGGCATTATTGGTAAATCGCACATTGACCGTCATTTTCAATTGCACTTGACTCGAGTATCCCTGTGACGAGATGGCTTTGTTAAACTGGTCGAAGCCTGTTATCTCACCAGCCAACTGCAAATCGCCGTTCTTTCTTACTTGGCGCAGCTTGGTTTGCGAGCCATAGAGGTCTGTCAACTTATTCTGGAAAATGCTTTGCATAGGAGCCCAAACATAAGCCGAGCGAATAGGGAAGTTGTCAATTTGTATCGTCTTCGTCTTGGTGTAATCGATGCTGGCACCATTGAACTTATAACTGACGGTGCAGGATGAAACTAAGAGCAAAGGCAAAAGCAAAACCCACCACCTCCCTGGCAGAGAGGGGCGTATCTGGTTTTGATATATTGATGTAATGCTCTTCATCTTAAGTGTTTCTGCTACTCACCCTATAAAGGAAAGGAAGGAAGGGAGTCCTTACTCCTCAATCCCATAGTCTTTTATCTTGCGATAAAGTGTACGTTCCGATATGCCCAAGTCATCGGCAGCTACCTTACGGCGGTTGCGACTTCGACGAAGGGCTTTTTCTATCAGTCGGCGCTCCATCTTCTCCAGGTTCAGATCCTCATCATCGTCGTCAAAGTCCGCATTCTCAACATAAGCGGGTCGTTCGCCTTTTCCTGAGGTTTCCGGTTTCTCCGAGAGTTCGGAGTACTCAGAGAACTCGGATGGCGAAGTAACGCTTTCTGCCGGAATTGTTGGGACTGGCAACTGGCGCACGATATGGTCAGACGGGGTATTGTTTTCGACACGTTGCTTCAACATCTCCACGTCCATTTTCAAAGAATGAATCATCAACTGCATCATCTTCATGGCATGCTCCACACTTCCGTCGCCAGGCGTAGTGGAAATAGTGGAATCACGCAGTGCCAAATCTGTGGTTTCTGTCGATGGTTTGATTTCGAAACGAGCCAAAACATCAGGCGTAACAATACGCTCTTCGGAAAGGATGCTCATCTGCTCGACCACATTCTTCAACTGACGTATGTTTCCAGGCCACTTGTACGACATGACTACCTGTTCAGCCTCTGGCGTCAATCGTAAAGGCTGTGGGATGCCGTACTGCTGTGCCGTATCCATAGCGAACTTCTTGAACAAGAGCACCACATCGTCGCCTCTCTCACGCAAAGGAGGCATCTTCACGCTGATGGTGCAAAGCCTATAGTAAAGGTCCTCACGGAAACGCCCTTCGCGTATAGCTTTCTCTATCTGCACGTTCGTGGCAGCAACAATACGAACGTTGGTCTTCTTGGGCTCGGAACCGCCCACTGGAATGTATTCGCCGGTTTCCAAGACACGTAATAGGCGGACTTGTGTAGAAAGAGGCAGTTCGCCGACCTCGTCGAGGAACAGCGTCCCTCCGTTTGCTGAGCCGAAGTATCCGTCGTGGTCACTGATTGCTCCTGTGAAAGAACCCTTAATGTGTCCGAACAGTTCGCTGTCAATGGTGCCTTCGGGTATCGAACCACAGTTGATGGCAAAGTATCGCTTTGTCTTGCGTAATGAATTGTCGTGGATAATGCGAGGAATCACCTCCTTACCCACACCGCTCTCTCCTTGTATGAAGACAGCAAGGTCGGTGCGTGCCACCTGTAACGCTGTGTCTATCACAGTGTCCAGCTTAGGGTCGCGACCGATTATCCCATAGCGTCGTTTTATTTGATCTAAATCTATTCTTGCCATAGCGGGTGCAAAGGTACACAATTAATTTGGAAAATTAAAACATTAGAAAAGGAAAAAAATGCTTACGCCTTTACACGTCCTATCTGCTGCAACAGAGCAACAGCGACAGATACACTTGTAACGCGTGAAAAGAGCATACTGCGACGACCTTCTCTCTCAGCAAGTTGACAGCGAGCAGGATTGGCAGCAGCATAGGCAATCAGTTGTCCGAAACTCCGACTCTGGTAGAATGGGTTGTTGGTGTTCTTGGTAAAGTGCAGACGCATACGGCCTCCCTTGAGCGTAATACGTTCACATCCAAAGTGGCGTCCCAAGTGTCGGAGTGGTACTACCGCAATGAGTTCCTCACCCATGGCAGGCACAGGGCCGAAACGATCTATGAGGCGTTGCCGATACTCCTGCACAAGTTCGTAGAGACGAGGCGAAGCCGTATCCAAACCATCAAGTTCACGGTATAAAAGCATCCGTTCACTACTGCCAGGAACATAATCGTCGGGGAACCCAACTGAGATATCACTTTCCACTTGGCACTCAGGCACATAGAGAAAGTCTGGAACTGAAGTCGACTTTTTTGACGGTGCTTCCAATTCTTCCTCTACAGGCGGCTCATGGAATTCTTCTGTCTTCAATTCGTTGACTGCTTCTGCCAGAATCTTTTGATAAGTCTCATATCCCAAATCGGCAATGAAACCGCTTTGCTCAGCCCCAAGCAAGTTGCCAGCACCACGTATGTCCAAGTCCTGCATGGCTATATAAATGCCACTCCCAAGATCAGAAAAATTCTCCAAAGCTTCAAGACGTCGGCGGGCATCGGTGGCCAGACTTGCCAGAGGTGGAGCCATGAGCAGGCAGAAAGCCTTCTTGTTGCTTCGTCCCACACGCCCACGCATTTGATGGAGGTCGGACAGGCCAAACTGCTCGGCTCCAATAATAATAATGGTGTTGGCATTAGGAATGTCGAGACCCGACTCTATGATAGTTGTCGAGACAAGCACGTCATAATCGTAATTGGCAAAGCCCAGCATGATGTCCTCGAGCTGTTGCGTTGGCATTTGACCGTGTCCAATGGCTATTCGTGCATCTGGAATGCGCTGATGCAACATTTCAGCCAGTTCGGGCAAGCGACTTATGCGATTGCATACAAGGAATACTTGTCCGTTACGACTCATCTCAAAGTTTACGGCTTCGGCTATTATTTCGGGCGAGAAAACATGTAATTCCGTCTGAATGGGATAGCGATTGGGTGGCGGTGTCTGAATGACGCTGAGGTCACGAGCACCCATTAGACTGAACTGCAAAGTGCGTGGGATAGGAGTTGCCGTCAGTGTCAGTGTGTCGACATTGGTACGCATTTGACGCAGTTTCTCTTTCGTAGCAACTCCAAACTTCTGCTCTTCGTCGATGATGAGTAACCCCAGATCTCGGAACTCCACCGCTTTACCAATGAGTTTGTGCGTTCCGATGAGTATGTCGATGCGCCCTTCTTTTAGGTCACGAAGTATGGCTGTCGTCTGCTTCGCCGTACGGGCTCGACTTAGATATTCTACACGCACGGGGAAGTCTTTCAGTCGTTCCGTGAAGGTGCGATAGTGCTGATAGGCGAGCACGGTTGTAGGCACCATCAGTGCTACTTGCTTACCATCGCATGCAGCCTTGAAGGCAGCTCGGATGGCGACCTCCGTCTTTCCGAATCCAACGTCACCGCAAACGAGTCGGTCCATCGGACGAGGCAACTCCATGTCCTGCTTCACTTGCTGGGTGGCACGCATCTGGTCGGGTGTGTCCTCATACAAGAACGAGGCTTCCAACTCATGCTGCATGAATCCGTCGGGTGAGAATTGGAATCCACGTTGGCGTTGGCGGGTAGCATAGAGGCGTATAAGGTCACGAGCGATGTCCTTGATTTTTTCCTTTGTACGTTCTTTCAGTCGTTCCCAAGCACCTCCTCCCAAACGGTTCAGACGTGGGGTCTCCCCTTCCCTGCCCTTATATTTCGATACCTTGTGCAGGGCGTGAATCGAGACGTAAACCACGTCCTCATGCTGGTAGATAATCTTTATCTTCTCCTGCATCTGCCCGGCTTCCATGATGCGCACCAAACCACCAAAGCGACCTACTCCATGATCTGTGTGAACAACATAATCGCCCACCTCGAACTGTTGCAGTTCTCTCAAGGTCAAAGCCATCTTGCCCCTGCGGGCAACTTCCGAACGAAGGGTGTACTTATGGAAGCGGTCGAATATCTGATGGTCGGTGAAAAGGCACACACGCAACGTGTTATCGGCATAGCCGGCATGCAGCGTCTTGTTGACAGGCGTGAAGCGTACCGTCGAATCTTCCTCGAAGATGGCTTTCAGGCGTTCGTTTTGCTTGGGGGAATCAGCTAATATATATATGGTATATCCATTGGCGATGTACTCTTGTAGAGTGCTGCTCACGAGCTCAAAGTTCTTGTGGAACACGGGTTGTGGCGTAATGTCGAAGTCCACCCGCTTTTCTGGTTCCAACGAAGACCTTAGGCCCACTTCCACAATGCGGAAGTTCAACAGTTGCCGACGGAAGATGTCTCCCTCCACCAACTTTACGGGTTCCTTTGCCACGACTTCGCCTTCGGCTAAAGCACGCTCTGAGAAACCAGTGTCATGAACCTGATTGACGGTGTCGCACAAGAAGGTGATATTCTTCGCTACGATACAACAGTCGGCAGGCAGGAAAGCAAGCACACTTTCACTCCCATTCTCATCAGTTTCCGGTACTATGTTTATCTCTTCATGACGAGTCACAGACAGTTGAGTCCTCACCTCGAAACTTCGTATCGAATCCACTTCATCATCCATGAAATCAATACGATAAGGATATTCGTTCGAGAAGCCATAGACGTCTATGATGCTTCCTCTCACAGCCATCTGTCCAGGTTCATAGACATAGTCGACCCTCCTGAATCCAAGTTCTGTCAGGCGGTGCTCCACTTCTGTCATATCGATGTGTTCCCCGACTCGCAAGGTCAGAGTCTGCTCGGTCATTTGTTGTCGGGTCACAACCAATTCGGCCAGAGCCTCAGGATAAGAGACGATGTACAGTCCCTTCTCTTGTCCTGCCGCCAATCGACCTAAGACCTGTGTACGGAGAATTTCGTTGGCCGCATCGCGTTGCCCGAACCTGATGGCTCGACGAAAACTGCTCGGGAAAAAGAGTACCTGCTCTTCGCCCAAAGCCTGTGCAAGGTCGTGATACAGATATCCTGCTTCCTCCACATCGTCCATGATGAAGAGCAAGGGAGACGTCTGTTTGTCTGCAAGCGAAGCAAAAGCCATAGCGAGGCTCGACCCGCGGTTGCCTCCCACATACATTCTTTGCGCCGACGACGCAAGCATACGTCCCAAAGCCTTTGCTGTGGGATGTTTGCCATACAGTCGCAATAGTTCGTTCAACTCCATATAGTGGGCTACAAAGATAGAGCAATTTGACTGAAAAAACAAACTTTATTTTGTATTTCGCTCGATTTGCACTATCTTTGGGATTGCTTCCCTAAAATAGGCTGCATCTCGGATATGTAAAAATAATTGGGTTTTTATTTTTCATATCGCTCGATTTGCACTATCTTTGCCCCATATACCTTAACACATGAAAAAAAACATCTGTATATTTCTCGCGTTGCTATGTAGCATCGTGGTTATGGGGAAAAAGAACACAGTAAAGCAACAAGTGTGGCCTAACGGCGAACCCATCGATGCGTGGTTCAACGACACCCTATCGATAGACGTCCAACGATTAGGCAAAAGATACGTTGTGACGGACTTCGGTGTCGAGGCCAATAGTACAGCCATTCAGACAAAGGCTTTACAGGCCGTCATCGACCGTGTAGCAAACGAGGGAGGTGGTCTTATCGTCATTCCTCGAGGCACGTTTTTCAGTGGTTCTCTCTTTTTCAAGCAGGGTACACACCTCTATCTCGAGGAGGGTGCAATACTGAAAGGTTCCGACCGCATTGCTGACTTCGAGATACGCCAAACCCGTATTGAGGGACAAACATGCCCTTATTTCACAGCCCTTGTCAATGGGGACGGGCTGGACGGCTTTACTATTGCAGGACACGGAACTATTGATGGCAATGGCACCCGTTATTGGGAGTCTTTCTGGATACGCCGCCAATGGAATCCCAACTGCACTAATAAGGATGAACAACGGCCACGCTTGGTCTACATCAGCAACTCACGCAATGTTACCATCCAAGACGTAAACCTCCAGAACTCACCATTCTGGACCACCCACATCTATCGTTCCGACCATGTACGCTTTCTTCGACTCAATATCTTCTCGCCTACCACAGGACTGAAAGGTCCGTCCACAGATGCCATCGACATCGATGCTTGTCACGACGTGCTGGTTCATGGGTGCCGGATGAACGTCAACGATGATGCTGTGGTGCTGAAAGGCGGAAAAGGTACCTTTGCCGACAAGGCTCCTGAGAATGGTCCTTGCTACAACATCCTCGTTCAGCATTGCCATTACGGCACAGTGCATGGTTGTTTAACAATGGGTTCTGAGAGCATACACGACTGGAATATTCTCGTTCGCGATTGCCACGCCGATGATGCCCGTAACGTGCTCTGGCTGAAGATGCGTCCCGACACGCCTCAGCATTACGAATACATCCGCGTCGAACGATTAACAGGCCAGTGTAGCAACTTTCTGCTCGTCAGACCTTGGACGCAGTTCTACATGCGTGAAGAACGTGCCGATATGCCTCTCTCGGAGTGCAACAACATAGAATTTAGCGACATACGCATGCAGTGCCAGCATTTCTTCAATGTGGAAGGTTCGGAGAAATATACCTTACGCGACTTCACTTTCCAAGACATCGACTGCACTGACAAAGCACCTCAACCCGCCTTCTCTAAGAATCCTATCCTGCGACTCCGTTTGCAGAATGTAAACATCAATGGAAAGCCAGTCGAAGCTCGACCTAATGACGACATACTGAATCTGGCACGCCTGGCTAATGCCTACTTTATGATGAAAGAGTCCGACCCTGCCAAAGACTCACAAGTAGGCGGACGCACTCGCACCAGCAATCTCTGGACGCGAGGCGTTTATTACGAGGGTCTGATGGCTCTGCATGCTGTCGACAAGAACCCTGCCTATATAACTTATACCGACCGATGGGGCGACCATCACCGATGGACTGCTCGCAACGGATGGCGAGCCACCAATGCCGACGACCAATGTTGCCAACAGACCTACCTCATGCGGTATCTCGTCACAAAGGATTCCACCATTCTTGCCAATGTGCGCCGTAATCTGGAGAACCAGATGGCAACTGGTCGCGTGGATTACTGGACTTGGATCGATGCTATACAAATGGCCATGCCCGTCTATGCGAACCTATATTCGATTACCGGCGAACAAGCGTTCATTGACTATGCAATGAAGGCTTTCAATTGGACACGCAATGAATGTGGTGGAGGACTCTATAATCCCGACGAAGGACTATGGTGGCGTGACAAAGACTTTGTACCACCTTATAAAGAAAGCGACGGGCAGAACTGCTATTGGAGTCGAGGCAATGGATGGGTATATGCTGCATTGGTCAGGGTTATGGAACATCTGCAACCCGAAGACACAAATTATAAAGCCCTGCTTGCCGACTACTTGTCTATGACAAAAGCCTTGCTTAAATGCCAACGAACTGATGGATTCTGGAATCCGAGTTTGCTCTCGCCTGTTACGTATGGAGGGAAGGAACTCACAGGCACAGCCTTGTTCCTCTACGGCATGGCATGGGGTTTGCGTAATGGAATCATAAGCGACAAAGCATACCGCAAGGCATGTGACCGTGCCTGGCAAGGTCTGGCCAAAGAGGCTGTTCACAACAATGGTTTCTTAGGTTGGGTACAAGGTACGGGAAAACAGCCAAGCGATGGGCAACCTCTCTCCTATGATCGCGTGCCTGACTTTGAAGACTTTGGCCTCGGATGCTTCTTGCTCGGGGCTATGGAATATTATAAATTAGTAATGAATAATTAATTGGTATGAAGCGATTTACACTCATCTTCTTATACCTTTCCATTATATCTTTCAGCCAACATCTGCAAGCCCAGACTTGGCCACCCATACAACCCGAAGCCAAGGCAGGCACACGATGGTGGTGGCCTGGTTCTGCTGTTGACAAAGCAAACTTGCAATGGAACCTGAATGCTTTTGCGAAGGCTGGTATTGGCAGTGTGGAAGTGACCCCGATTTATGGTGTTCAGGGTGGCGAGACAAGGGAACTCCCGTACCTTTCCGCCCAATGGTTGCAAGCCTTCAAGGAAACAATGGAATCGTCTCGCCAAGTGGGCATCACGGTAGATATGAATTGTGGTACAGGTTGGCCCTTTGGTGGTCCCTGGATACCCATAGAAGAAGCGGCATGCAAAGCTTTGTTCGTGGTGGACACCGTAGCGACGGGAACTCCCTTACGCAAAGGAATCGACCCACGCGAACGGCCTTATGCACGCCTACTCGTCGAGCGACGCTATCCCCTGACTAGTGGCAAAGAGCAGGTCGTCCAACTTTACCAGAGTCGCACACGTCAGATGGTTAAACGTGCTGCCCCAGGTGGAGAAGGATGGGTTGTTGACCATTTCGACCGCGATGCCGTTGCCCGCTATCTACAGCACATTGGCAATGCCTTCGACCATTCAGGCACGCCCTACCCCAATACCTTATTTAATGACAGTTACGAAGTATATGGCGCCAACTGGACACCTACGCTCTTCGATGAGTTTGCCCGCCGGCGTGGCTATCGACTCGAAGAAAACCTTCGACAGCTCTTAGGCCTTGTCGACGATGGAAACAAGGTGTTGAGTGACTATCGTGAGACACTGAGCGACCTACTCCTCGAGAATTTCACCCAACAATGGACTGTCTGGGCGCATAATCATGGGGCGAAAGTGAGAAACCAAGCACACGGTTCGCCTGCCAATCTATTGGACCTCTACGGTGCCGTGGATATTCCTGAGACTGAGGGATTTGGACTCTCTGATTTCGGCATTAAGGGACTGCGCACCGATGCCGGTATGACGCGTCGCAACTACAGTGATGTCTCCATGCTGAAATATGCTTCATCGGCTGCTCATGTCATGGGACATCCCCTCACCTCCAGCGAGACTTTCACGTGGCTCACCGAACACTTCCGCACTTCCCTCTCGCAGATGAAACCCGACCTCGACTTGTTGTTTACCTGCGGCATCAACCACGTCCTCTTCCACGGTTCGTGTTACACGCCTCAGGATGCCCCCTGGCCCGGTTGGCGATTCTATGCTTCAGTGGACATGACGCCTATGAACAGCATTTGGCGCGACGTTCCCTATCTGACACAATACATCGAACGCTGTCAGTCGTTCCTTCAATTAGGGCAACCCGACAATGATTTTCTCGTTTACCTGCCCATGCGAGACATGTGGCGACAGCGCCTAAGCCCTGGCCAAGGTGGTCTGCTGATGCAGTTCGACATCCATAGCATGGCACAGAAAGCACCTCGATTCATCCACAGCATCCTCCGCATCGACTCACTCGGCTACGATTGCGACTACATTAGCGACCGCCAACTTCAGCACGTCAGCGTCAGCGGAGATGGTTTCCTGTTAACCCAAGGCGGCACTCAATATCGAGGACTCATCGTACCCGACGGCACCACTCTCACACCTGAACTACAGGCTGAACTCAACCGTTTGTCACCACTCGTCATCTACGGAGAACAGGAACAGGAAATGGCACGCTTGGCCAAGGCAGAATCCATGCGTAAGGATTGTCACTTGAGAGTCATTAGACGGAAAACCGGGAACGGGCATCACTACTTCATTGCAAACCTGACTCCCAATGACATCGACGCCATAGTGCCATTGGCCGTCAATGACAAAAGCGGATGGTGGTTTAACCCGATGACAGGCAGCATTGAGGTTGCAGAATACACACAAAAGGGATTCCACGTCCGACTGCGCTCGGGCGAGAGTCGCATCCTGCAGGTAACAAATTTGCCCAACCCCGAAACAACGGCAAAAGCCATAGCTCCTGCCACCATTCAATTACAGGGACCGTGGCGACTGTCATTCATCGAATCGGTACCAAGTATCAAGCGCACATACAAACTCAAGCAATTGCAAACTTGGGAAAACCTCGACGACTCCACCCGAATTCTGATGGGAACAGGCGTTTACACTACCACATTTCGCATGGAGAAAAGCGACATCACTGGTCCATGGGAACTGGAACTGGGCGACGTTCGCGAGAGTGCTCGCGTCTATCTCAACGGGAAGTTGTTAGGTTGTGCCTGGGCTGTCCCCTTCACCCTTCCATGCGGAAATGCGCTAAAAGCGGGAAAGAACGAGTTACGCATCGAGGTGACCAATCTGCCGGCTAACCGAATTGCGGACATGGATCGCAAGGGTATTGTTTGGCGAAAGATGAAGGACATCAACGTTGTTGACCTAAACTATCGCCCCACCTCATACGCCCATTGGACACCCATGCCCAGTGGCCTGAACAGTCCCGTACGCTTAGTCAAGCGATAATAATAATTTGGCAACTTTCACACAAACGAACAAACACTGAGGAAATCTGGAGTAAGAAAATGGAAAAAGTGAATCTGCGACGCCGCATCCTACTTATCTACACAGGTGGCACTATAGGCATGATAAAGAGCCCAGAGACAGGGGCTTTGGAACCGCTTGACTTTGATAACGTCAGGCAGCATGTACCCGAACTCCGTGAACTGGATTACGAAATACGTTCCATACAGTTTCGCCCTGCCATCGACTCGTCTGACATAAGACCAGTACATTGGGCTCGACTGGTGAACATCATAGCGGAATGGTACGACCACTTCGACGGTTTCGTCATCTTGCACGGGACTGACACTATGGCCTATACGGCATCGGCTTTGAGTTTCATGCTCGAAGGACTACGGAAACCCGTGGTGCTCACTGGCAGTCAACTGCCTATCGGGGTACTCCGTACGGACGGAAAGGAAAACCTCATCAGTGCCATCGAACTTGCTGCAGCACAAGACGAGCAAGGACATGCCATGGTGCCAGAAGTGTGTGTGTATTTTGGCAGCACACTACTGCGCGGTAATCGTTCGACTAAGGCCAGTGCGGAACGCTTCGATGCCTTCAGTTCATACAACTGTCCACCTTTGGCAACCGTGGGCATCAACATCAACTACAACCATGAAGTCATACTCACGCCCAATGCCGATATCCCGTTCACCCCTCACACCGAACTTGACAATTCCGTCATAGCCATAACTCTCTTCCCCGGCATAAGGCCACAAGTCATTGAACACGTATTCGACATGCCCGACCTGCGAGGAATAGTCCTTCGCACCTATGGTTCGGGAAATGCCCCACAGCAACCTTGGCTTCTGAACGCGATTACCGGGGCAACGGAGAGTGGCAAAGTGGTAGTGAACATTACTCAATGCGATGCCGGTGCTGTGGAAATGGGACTTTACGAAACAGGCAACCAATTGCTAAAGGCTGGCGTGGTGAGCGGTGGCGACATGACGATTGAGTGTGCCGTAACAAAACTGATGTACCTCTTCGGGCAGGGCCTTGAAGCAGAAGAAGTTCGCCGAATGATGACAACGCCCCTCGCTGGGGAACTGACAATATAGACACAGGACGAGGCAAACAGGCATAGACTTGTTCCGACTCCTTAAAATATGACAAAATATACTTATAATCGTATTGCGCTATGAGCCTATACGAGAGCTTTGTCGAACGAAAACGCGTCGATTATTTGACAAAATGTCGATTCTTGCTTGTCGGTAAATGTTTTTTTCCTATATTTGTAGCCAAAAGGATAAAAAAGACATGAAGAACAATAGTTATTCGCCCCCATCCCAGAGTCCCTTCGTCAAGAATAGGGAAATAATAAAACAGCAAGGCATAGTGGTATTCGACTATGTGCCTTCATTGGCAAACTATACCGAACGCTACATCTCACCCAATATTGTTATAGCCCTTTGCCACAGTGGGATAATCCGAATAGAATATGACATGCAACCCACAGCGTTTCGTTCGAAGGAGATCAGTGTGATCTACCCCAATCACATCATTTCTGTGAAAGATGTATCGCCCGATTACCGATCCACACTCATCGTCATCTCCACCCAGTTCTTCGACGAAATGATTCGACACAGTCTCCGTCGATACAAGACAGAATACCTGAAAATACCAACCTACAAACTTAGCAATCAACAATATGAGACGATACTCCACATTGTGGAAGTGCTCAAGGCTGGCTGTCAGATAAAGGGAACGAGTCGGACGAATATAATAGTTGACATCATCGACATTTTGGCGCGTATGACCGACTATTACCGTTTCAGCGACAAGGTGCCTACAGAGGATTTGTCGAGCAACGAGTTACTTTTCCATCATTTCTACGATGCCATCGTGGCTCACCACAAAGAATCGCACGAGATACAATTCTATGCCGAAAAGTTTTCCCTCTCACCCAAATACTTTGCCTCCGTCATCAAACAGACCACGGGCATAACCGCATCGGACTGGATAGCCAGATACATCATTACTAAAGCTAAGCACCTACTCAAGCGAGACAATATCAGCATGCTAAAAATAAGTGCGGAACTGGGGTTTGGCGAACAGTCATCGTTTAGTCGGTACTTTAAGCACTTCACTGGTGTTTCGCCCAGCCAATACAGAAAGGATAACAAATAAAAACAGCTACAACCATGCAGACAAACTCTATCGTCATCATTCCCACCTATAACGAAAAAGAGAACGTTGAGAATATCATCCGTGCAGTCACTGCCCTGCCTGAAGGTTTCCACGTGCTCATTATTGATGACGGTTCGCCCGACGGTACGGCAGACATCGTCAAACGCCTGAAGGCCGACGAACTACCCGACAGATTGTTTCTCATCGAGCGCTCTGGCAAGCTGGGACTTGGCACTGCCTATCTCTGCGGTTTTCAATGGGCGATTGAACACCAGTACGATTATGTCTTCGAGATGGATGCCGACTTCAGCCATGCTCCCTCCGATTTGCCCCGACTGCTTGCGGCATGTGCCGACGAGGGCTACGACATGTCCATCGGAAGTCGCTATGTTTCGGGCGTGAACGTTGTCAACTGGCCCATCGGACGAGTGCTTATGTCCTACTTCGCCTCCAAGTATGTGCGACTGGTCACAGGACTTGGCATTCACGACACCACGGCTGGGTTCGTCTGCTACCGTCGTCAAGTGCTGGAGACCTTGGAACTGGACAAAATCCGCTTCAAAGGCTATGCTTTCCAGATAGAGATGAAGTTCACTGCCGCCAAGTGTGATTTCAAGATAAAGGAGGTTCCTGTGGTGTTTGTCAACCGCACGTTAGGCACAAGCAAGATGTCGGGAGGCATTTTCTCCGAAGCCCTGTTTGGTGTTATGCGCCTGCGCTGGGACGGATGGTTTAGGAAATACCCGAAGAAAAGTTGACAGTTGACAGTTGAGAGTTGACAGTTGAGAGTTAAGAGATGACTACGCTCATTCATAATGCCACTATAGTAAACGAAGGCCGATGCTTCCGTGGTGCCGTCCTCATTGAAGACGGCCGCATATCGGAAGTGTTCGAGGGAGAAGGCCAACCTGTCACCTCTCGCCTATCGCCTCTCAACTCCATCGACGCAAGCGGTGCCCTGCTTCTTCCCGGCATCATAGACACTCACGTCCATTTTCGCGAGCCTGGGATGACCCACAAGGCCGACATCTGCCACGAAAGCCGTGCGGCACTGGCAGGAGGCGTCACCTCAGTCATGGATATGCCCAACGTCAACCCACCCACAACCACAGTGGAACGATGGAAGGAACGTATGGAGATGGGACTCCGGAATAGCCGTGTCAATTATTCCTGCTACATCGGAGCAACGAACGAAGGCATAGCCGACGTACCTGCACCGATTAAGCTGTTTATGGGTTCCTCCACGGGAAACATGCTCGTGGACAAGCGCGAAGCCCTGAAGACCATATTCCAGTTTGCGGCAGATCATAACCGACCTATCGTTGCCCACTGCGAAGACACACAACGCATCAACGAGCGCATGGCAGAAGCCAAACAGCTGTGGGGCGACAATCCCTCCGTTGAGCATCATCCTTGGATTAGGGACGAAGAGGCCTGCTACCGTTCGTCGGCTTTGGCAGCAGAGTTGGCACAAGAGACCGGCGCAAGACTGCATATCGCCCACATTACTACTGCACGTGAACTGGAACTATTAAACGGGAAGAACATCACAGGAGAGGTTTGCCTCCCCCACCTGCTCTTCTGTGACCAGGACTATGCTCGGCTAGGCACACGCATCAAGTGCAACCCCGCCATTAAGACCGAAAGCGATCGCGAAGCACTCAGGCAGGCACTGAAAGACGGACGTCTGCTGACCATCGGCACCGACCACGCACCGCATCTCCTTTCCGAAAAGCAAGGCGGATGTGCCCGTGCGGCATCAGGTATGCCCATGGTGCAGTTCTCACTTGTAAGCATGCTCGGATTAGTCGACGAAGGCGTGCTCACGCTCGAGCGCATGGTCGATGCCATGTGCCATCAGCCAGCCCTCCTGTTCGGCATCAAGGAACGCGGTTTCCTGCGCCCCGGCTATAAGGCCGACTTTGTACTGGTCCGCCCCGAAACGTGGACATTACACGAGGAAGACATCCTCAGCAAGTGCGGCTGGAGTCCTTTGGAAGGGTACACCTTCAACTGGCGCGTCCAGCAAACCTTCGTCAACGGCCATCTTTCCTACGACCATGGGAACATCAACGATGCCACGCGGGGCGAGGCTGTGACGTTTACGTAGCACTGCGGAGTAAAAACAAAGAAGAGCATCAAAGGCGGTAAAAATAGTGGCATTACGAGAAATCCCCTCCACTTGTTTGCCGTCTTGATTCTTTTTTCTTAACTTTGTGCGCACATTAAGCATGAACAGTGCCTGTATGGAGCGATTTGAAGAGTGGTTGCACAAGGACGTACACGAATACTTAACGAGGCGAGGCGCCGTGGACGAACGGTTGCCCGAATGTCCCGACGTGGAGGAACGCTGGGAAGCTATCGCACAGGCGTATCTGCCCGACGGAGCTCGCGAATTCAATCAGTACCCTACGGCATCGCTGGGCTGGATGATGTACATCGGCATGGCCCTGGCAAAGATGTGGGACCGCGATTGGTTGCGCTATGCCCAGATGGGAGACCTGTATATCTACCTACGCGACAAACGAGGCTATGACGAGATGGACGAATACATCCGCGAGGAGGTGCTCGAACTGAAGGGTGACGAGTCGTCGGAAATTGAGAAACTGACGAGCGACACTGCTGCCCATGTGCTTAGTTTCCTGCGCCATCAACCCATTGAGCCAGGCACGCCAGAGGCATTCCGCGCCTATGTGGCTTGTCTGCACCAACTCTATTTGATGGGGATGTCCACGTGGTTGCGTCGCATGGGGTATCACATGACAAAGGTATGAGAGAGGGAACAGAAGGAGTCTGGATGCTGCACTATGAGTTGCACGAGGTTGAGCCATACGTCAACTGGCTTTACTTCTTCAATGCGTGGGGATTCCCTGCGCGCTATGGCAACGTGGCCCAGATTCACAACTGCACCTCATGCCGCGCTCAGTGGTTGGCATCGTTTGCCGATGAAGAGAAGCCAAAGGCCCGAGAGGCCATGAAACTTTACGACGAAGCACTGGCTCTACTGCACAAGCTCGATGGACAGATTCGGACGCATGCAATTGTCGGTTTGTACGAAGCCAATGGAGAAGGGGAAGAAATCGTGCTGAAGCACGGACAAATGGCAAATGGTGAAGGACGAAGGGTGAAGGACATGCGCTTGCCTCTTCTGCGTCAGCAGCATGGGGAGACATGCCTGTGCTGGGCCGACTTCCTGCCACCCATGGAAACGGGGCAGACAGATACCGTGGGACTCTTTGTCACGTCAGTTGATGAGGATATGGTAAATGGTAAATTGTCAAATGGTAAATATATTGACGACTACCATTTCATGTTAGCCCAAACACTGGCCGACAGATTGGCAGAGGCCACTGCTGAACGCATGCACGAGGAAGTAAGGAAGCAACTATGGGGCTATGCCAAGGACGAGCAGCTTACAGTTGAAGAAATGTTTCAAGAAAAATACGTAGGTCGCAGACCTGCAGTCGGTTATCCTTCCCTACCCGACCAAAGTCTGAACTTCCTCATCGACCAATTGCTCGACATGAAACGCATCGGCGTCAGCCTCACGGAAAGCGGAGCCATGCGCCCACATGCTTCCACAAGTGGCCTCATCATCAGTCATCCTCAAGCCCAGCACTTTGCTATCGGACACATTGGCGAGGATCAACTGAAAGACTATGCCCTGCGACGCGGAATGCCCGAAGCCGAAATGCGCCGATTCCTTGCAACTAGTATTAATTCATAATTCATAATTTACAAGGCATACGCTTAATTCTTAATTTTGCTAAAACATCAATATATGCTCATTATCTACCGCATTTATCAACTGCTGATTGCAGCACCGTTGCTCATTATCATCACCATAGTGACAGCACTTGCCACCATCATTGGTTCAACCATCGGCTCTGCCCATTTCTGGGGCTACTGGCCCGGTCATGTGTGGTCGCGCTGGTTTATGCGCATCCTCCTGTTGCCCGTCCATACGGAAGGACACGAGAACATCGACCACAAGACCTCCTACGTCTTTGTGGCCAACCATCAAGGCTCTTTCGACATCTTTCTTATCTACGGCTATCTGGGACGCAACTTTAAGTGGATGATGAAGAGCGAATTGCGCAAGGCACCACTTATCGGAAAAGCTTGCGAATCGGCAGGACACATCTTTGTCGACAAGCGAGGTCCCAAGTCCCTGCAGCAGACACACGACAGAGCACGCGAAGTGCTTCAGAACGGCACGTCACTCGTCGTCTTCCCTGAAGGGCAAAGGACACTGACAGGAGAGATGGGACCATTCTACCGTGGAGCTTACCAATTGGCCGACGAACTGCAACTGCCCGTCGTTCCCATCACACTCAATGGTCCCTACCACGTGCTGAGTCGTCGGAGAGGCCCCATCAACTTCGTCTTCTGGCATCGCCTTTCGATGACCATTCACAAACCCATAGCCCCCATCGGCAAAGGACCGGAGAACATTAAGAACGCTATGGAACTCTCACGCGAAGCCATTGCTTCCGCCCTCAAAGACTAAAGCCATACACGACAGCATAACTCAATAAAGATAAACAACATTAAAAAGCATTACTATATCATGAAGGCAAAACTACTCTTTCTATTGTTTTGTGTGACAAGTCTGACCCTGTGGGCTCAGGACGACATCACGAAGTATTACCTCACAAACTATGGTTTCGACACGGACTTCCACTACGATGCCAGCAGCACGGCAAAGGTGACACAAGAAATCCTCGACATCGAAGGATGGACGGCGGAACTGAGTGCCGACTACACCATAACGGGCATCTACGAGTTCGGTTTTGGAGGCACTTTCAATAATGCCACTGTTCCTGCCCAGGGATACGACGGCGAGGGAGGTGGCGGACTCGCGCTTTCAACGGGTTGGGAACAGACGTTCGTCTATTACCAGAACGTGACACTGCCCAAAGGCACATACACCATCACCGTTCCCACCTACAACGGCAAGTCGGCCACCAAGGGAACATCGCAATTGGGCTGGGTGCCTACAACGGGAACTGCCGTGATGTCCACCGTGACAAGCTATGCGGCTAAGCAATGGACAGTTGACCAGATTACCTTTACCCTAACGAAGACCACCAGCGGACGCATACAAATCGGATATAAAGCGGCAGCTGGCTCTTCGACAAGCACTGCCTGCCTGCTCATCGACTATGTGCGCATCATGGGGCAAGATATGACTGTAAGCAAGACAACCCTGAAGACCACCATCACCAATGCCAATAAGGCCTACGGAGAAGGTACGGGGAAGGGTGCTGCAGAACTCAAGACAGCCATCGACCAAGCACAACAGGTCTATGACAACGAAGAGGCCACAATGCCTCAAGTGCTTGAAGCCACATACGTGCTCAAAGAAGCATTGAATAACTACAACATGCTTAATGCTTCGGAGGAGAATCCCGTGGACATGACGAAGTACATCCAGAATCCCTCGTTCGAGACCAATGGGACATCGGGCTGGACAGCACAGAACATGCAGACACAGAGCAACACCGTGTTCGCACGCAAGCAAGGCACTTACTACCTGGAATCGTGGGTAGGCATCGGTCAGCAGATAGGAAACGCCTCGGTTATACAAACCATACAGAAGTTGCCACGAGGCAAGTACCAACTGACTGCTTCTGCCCTTCACATCCAGCAGACAGGCTCGAACAGTACCACCAACAAGGGAACGCCCCAGACGGGTGCAGACCTTGTGGCAGGAACGTCGAAGACCACCATCACCAGCATGAAGCAATACACGGTTACCTTCGCTGTCATCAATGAGACGGAAGCTGTGGAAGTCGGTCTGCGGGCTAAGGATGCTACTGGCAATTACCTGTGTGTCGATAACTTCAAACTGCAATACATCGGAGAAGCAGGCGATGCCGAACTTGCCCAGGAGGTTCAGAACTTAGTTGCCGAAGCACAAGCCTACTTGGAGAAAGGCGTACAGGAGGGTGCAGCAGAAAAGCTGAATGCTGCCATTGCAAGTGCTCAGACCGCACTGGAAGGCACAGGCACAGACGCCGAAGGCAATACACTCTACGATGCCGAAGCGCTCGGTCAGGCACGAACTGCCCTGCTCTCTGCCTTGGACGATGCCGAAGCTTCTCGCCAACTCTACGATGCCCTGCAAGCACGCATCACGTATGCCGAAACGGTACTTGGCTGGTGGGAAGGCGACAAACGCAAGGCAACTGCCCTCAACAATCTTGTGAATGCCATAGCAACGGCAAAGGAGAAGATGGTGGACTATTCACTGACTGATGTCCAACTAAGAGCTGCCGTCAACACGCTGAACACACGCATCTCGGCAGTAGATAAGAAGATATATTGCAGTACCAATGCTTGTGGCACGGATGCCCAACTGAAGGTTGCCACCAACCAGTGGTGCTACGACCGTTCCGTGCAATCGAAGCACTGGATACTCTTCTGGGAAGCAGGCTACGGAACAGACGTTCCCAGTGCCGTTCCTGGCATATTGGCCAATGCCGACCGCATATTTGAGTTCTATGCCGATAGTCTGAAGTTCATCACCATCAACCAAGGGAAGTCAAAGACAGACACATACAAAATGATTATACGCCTAAGGCACACCACCGAGTGGGAAGCCAGCGGAAGTGGTATCGACGACCAGATAGGTTTACTCACACTGTCCAACGGAGCACACACATCCCGTTCGGGTCAGACCGTAGCCCACGAGATAGGTCATTGCTTCCAATACCAGACCCACTGCGACAATGGTGACTGGAACGGTTGGATGTACAATTGGGGGCAGTCGACTCTAAATGTCTTTTGGGAGATGTGCGCGCAGTGGCAAGCCTACAAGTTCTATCCCAAGATGCAGTTCGTGTGGGATTCCAACCAAGGCAACGACTGGTTTGGCGGCACCATCAATGGGTTGCATCGCCATCCCCTGTGTGTCGATCTTCGATACAACAACTATTTCATTCAGGATTACTTCTGCCACAAGCATGGCATGGACATTATCGGACGGATGTGGAACGAATCGAAGAGTCCTGAAGACCCCCTGCAAGCCTATATGCGTCTGACGATGTCAGGCACAACAAGCCAGAAGCTCAACCAGTTGGGCGACGAGATGTGGGAGTATGGCGCTCGCATGACCACCTTCGACCTCGACCCCATTCGCGAGAACGGCAAGAGCAGGATAGGCTTCCGAAACCAGACGGAACTGACCAAGGACAGTGAAGCCTTCTGGTGGCCGAAACAGAGCAACTGCATCGAGAACTGGGGAAACAATGCCATTCGCGTCAATGCCCCCACTACGGAGAAGACCATCTATGTGGAATTTGAAGGCAAGGCAGGAGCTGACGGCTATAACTCGTACAACAACAATCGCGCTGGCTGGCGCATAGGTTTCGTGGCACTGAAGAAAGACGGTACACGCGTTTACGGCGACATAACCCGAGCCACTGCCGTCCATCCCCAGCAGACCATAGCCTTCGAGTGTCCTGCCCAGTGCCAGTATGTGTGGTTGGTAGTCAGTGGCGCTCCCACCATCTATTGGACACGCGACTGGCTCAGTTGGAGCGAGGAGAGCACGGTAGAGCAATGGCCCTATCGCGTGAAGTTCTACCAGACTAATGTTTATGGTCAGGCCAACAACAACTCCCTGCCTACAGGCATCGAAGGGGTAGAATATGAGTTGGCAAGGGATGTAGAGGACGATAACGTCTATTCCGTTACAGGCCAGCTTGTTCGTCGCGGAACGACCTCACTGCAAGGTCTGCCCAATGGAATCTATATCATTAATGGTAGAAAAGTGGTGAAGAAATAGAGAAGGAAACACATCTTACATTATACATTTGACATTATATAATATAGTATTATGAAACGAATATTCTTAATGCTGAGCCTCATGCTCGCACACGTTCTCCCTTCATTGGCCGACGTAAATCCCAATTTCTACATTTATCTCTGCTTCGGACAGTCGAACATGGAAGGAAACGCCGAGGCCGAGGCAATGGACAAGTCGAATGTGGACACCCGTTTCCGCATGCTTGCCACCACAGACTTCAGTTCACCCAGTCGCACTATGGGCCAATGGTACACAGCCGTACCTCCCATCGTGAGTCCTGTGGGCAAACTGGGAATGGCCGATTATTTCGGACGCACCATGGTTGCAGCCCTTCCTTCCGAAGTAAAGGTTGGTGTCGTGAATGTAGCCATTGGCGGATGTGCCATCGAGATGTTCGACAAGGACAAATACCAGACACAGATGACCGACCCAGGCAATTGGTCTACCATTCTTGCCAACAATTACTACGGAGGCAATCCCTACAAGCGCCTTATCGATATGGCGAAGAAGGCTCAGGAGTCGGGTGTCATCAAGGGCATACTCCTGCATCAGGGCGAGTCGAACAATACCCAACAGACTTGGCCGAATGAGGTGAAGAAGATATACAACGACATCCTCACCGACCTTGGTCTGAGTGCCGACACCGTACCTTTGTTTGCGGGAGAGACGCTTCGTGAGGAATACGGAGGTGCATGCTGGGGACACAATAGTGTAATCAATCGTCTGCCCAGTGTCATCCCCACAGCCCATGTCATCCACTCCAACGATTGTGAGGGAAACGGCACCGACCCTTGGCACTTCTGCGCTATGGGTTATCGCATCATGGGCAAGCGTTATGCCTACGAGGCGTTAAAGTGCCTGGGTGTTCCCGCCGTTGCCACCAGCGGATATAACATCCCTCTTGCCCAGAAGAAATTCTATACGCTCAAGAAGATGGATGTCAGCGATAAGATTATGAAGTGCGGAAACGGCGAACCCTACCCCATCAAGGGAACCTTCGTGGACGGACACACCGAGGAGATATCGCCCGATTGCGAGTTCGTCAGCACCGGCCTCACTTTCTCCAATGGTCTGCTTGTAGCCAAGGAAGAGACGAGTAGCAGTGTGGACATTTCCTACACCGACTTCACGGGCAAGACGGAGACTTCGACCGTAAACCTCGATGTACGCTTCTTCCCATTCAATAGCGACAACATTACTGCCCTCGCAGGTTCCCTTACCTACGACGAGGAGGCACGCACCTTCACGCAGGAGAAGAACGGACAAGCAGGCTGGGTCTATGAGAATGGCGTGGACATATCGGCCTATAAGTACCTGGTGCTCAAACTCAAGGAGCAACTGAGCTTTGGAACTTTCGTCAGGATTTACCCGAAGAACGACATCTCAGGCGGATACTACTCCACTGCCATCAGGTCGCGCACGACCGTCGGCATTCCCTTGCAAAACCTGAAATATACCGAGAATGGTTCATCCAAGACCCTCGACCTGACCAACATCCACATCATTGCCCTATGGAGCAACGGAGGCACGATACCCGTCGAGGATATGTATCTGACCAACAACAGCGACTTCACGCCGACCGATGTTTCGGACATTCTTGACCAGGGAATCAAGGACGAGGACATTTACTCGATTCAGGGAATCAAGGCTGGCACAAGTCGCGACTGGCAGAACCTGCCTCGCGGACTCTATATCGTCAATGGTCGCTTGATGCTGAAGCGGTAAGAGATGGCAAATGGCAAATGTAAAATAAAGAATCGAGAGCCCGAAAAGGTTCTCGATTCATTATTTATAAACTCTATCTTCCCCCTGATGTTCAGGGCTGGGTCACAACTTCCACGTCGTCGTAACCAATACGGTTTCCCTCGGCAAGGCGCTCAGCTTCGAGGCGAAGGGCTTTTGCCTTCACGGGGTCGAACTGAATCGTTTGCCAGATGGGGTTATTGACCACATTGGAGAACTCGCCCGTAGCCACTTTCTCCCAGTTGTTTCCGTCCGTCGAAGCCCATAGTGTGTAATGGGTGATGACGCCCCTCTTCGTGGTCTGAGGCGGGAGGTAACGGAAAGCCGTTATCGTTTGCTCCGTATCGTAATTGACAAGCATTTGTCGTGGACCGCTGAAGGAGATGTGCAAGCCAAACGAGCGTTTCTCTCCCGAGTTAGGAATGTCGCTCGTGAGTTCTGGTGCGAGATAGACGGAAGTGCGCGTGATGATGGGTTCGCACTTGGCGTCCGTGATGGTGAAGCGCAGGCGAGTAGCCGTAACCGTGGGGAAGCAGATGATGCGTCGGTGACCGATAGTGGTCAGTCCGTCGTGGCCCTCCACAAGCATGTCTTTCAGGGGTTGCCATACGCCATCGACCTCTGCCTCTAACGAGAACTTCTTCACGCGTTGGCCATATCGGATGTCCTCTTCTGCCACAAAGCGATTGAAGGTGGTGGGCTTCTTGAACTTGAGGATGGTGGTCGTGGAGGTTTCACTGTTCCTTGTCGTGTTCACTTTGGCTTTCTTTGCCAGATCAGTCTTGAACACCTCGTCTATCATCTTCGAGAAGGCTATTCCGCGCAGGCTATCGATGGGATGGATGCGTCCGTTGGGTGCTATGGGGAAGTTGAGCAATAGGTTGGAGTTGCGTCCCACGGACTTGTAATAAGTATCCATCAGTTTCGACAGGCTCTTCACATGTGCGTTATCCGAGTCGTGATAGAACCACCCTGGCCTGATGCTGGTATTCGTCTCTCCGGGACACCACACATTGCCATCCTCCACTCCATGGTGCAGCATGTCTCCGTTGGCTTGTCCCTCGCTGTACATCAGACTCCAGTTCGGGTCGCCTATGAATCCTGCCTCTGTTCCCACCCAGCGCAAGTCGGCACGGTTGGCATTGTCTGCCCAGATGAGGCAGTGAGGTTGGAGTTCGCGTATTAGCTTATAGGTGTCCAGCCACTGGTAATATATCTTGTCGTCGATTTTTCGCGTCTCATTGGCCCCGCCGTACCATCCGTTGCCACCATTTGCCCCGTCGAACCACACCTCGAAGATGTCGCCATACTGCGTTAGGAGCTCGCGCAACTGATTACGGAAATAGGTGATGTACTCAGGCCGCCCGTATTCGGGATGATTGCGGTCCCAGGGCGATAGATAGACGGCAAACTTCAACCCTTCCTCGCGACAGGCGTCTGCCAACTCGCGAACGACATCTCCCTGTCCGTTCTTCCATGGTGAGTTCTTCACCGAATACTCCGTATATTTCGAGGGCCACATGCAGAAGCCGCAATGATGCTTTGCCGTGAAGATGATGCCTCGCATGCCTGCCTGCTTACACACGCGAGCCCACTGGCGGCAGTCGAGGTCGGAGGGATTGAACAGTTCTGGCGACTCATTGCCGAAGCCCCATTCCTGACCCGTGTAGGTGTTCAGCGAATAGTGTATGAAGGCATACATCTCCAGACCTTGCCACCACAGTTGGTCGGCAGTGGGATGAGGACCGCAAGGGGTTGGGTTCTTAACTTTCTTTCCAAATGAGTTCATACTCATCGTCAGGGCGATGAGGACGAGGGTAAAGGTTCGCATTTTCATAATATTTAAGGCATTTCTTGACAAATGTACGAAATAATTATTAAATCTGCATTGCAAATTATGAATTGTTTTGTATCTTCGCATCATAAACCTTAAAAAACAATGGCTTACCTTATAGCCGACAGCGGCAGCACGAAGACTTCGTGGGTATATGTCGATGGCTCAACCCGTCAGGAATTCGAGACTCTTGGCATCAATCCTGTGCGCGATAGCGAGGAGGAGATAGAGGAGAACCTCACCCTAACCCTCTCCAAAGAAGAGGGGATACTCCCCCTCGATTTTACAAGCGTAAATACTCCCCTCGCTCACAGACAGGGGATGGGGATGAGTCCGAGTGTGGTCTTCTTCTACGGTGCCGGTTGCATTCCTCCTTATTCCGATGTGGTGAGGCGTGTGCTCGAGCGCCACTTCACGGGTGCAAGCATACATGTGGAGAGCGACCTGCTGGGTGCTGCCCATGCGCTGTGTGGGCATGAGGAGGGCATAGCCTGCATCCTTGGCACGGGGTCGAACTCTTGCCTGTACGACGGCAAGCAGATTGTCGAGAATGTGTCTCCACTCGGTTGGATTCTCGGCGACGAAGGCAGTGGTGCCGTCCTGGGCAGACTGTTGGTGGGCAATGTGCTCAAGTCGCAGTTCTCCCCTGCCCTATGCCAGGCTTTTGCCGAAGAAACGGGCTTGTCGCGCGCGGACATTATAAATAAGGTATATCGCCAGCCACTTCCCAACCGCTTTCTGGCCTCGTTGGTACCCTTCCTCGGGCGTCATCGCGAGAGCGAGGAGATAAGGCACATGCTCATCTCGGAGTTCCGCCGTTTCCTCCATCGCAATGTGGCTCACTACCAGCGTCCCGACTTGCCCGTCTCCTTCGTGGGAGGCATAGCCCATTCGTATCGCGAAGAACTGGAGGAAGCCCTCCGGCTCGAAGGCATGAGACTGGGCAGGATTGTGCAACGCCCCATCGACGGGATGGTCGATTATCTGACAAACATCTAAATATTTACCATAATGAAACGAATCATTTGCCTACTGATGCTCGCAAGCATGACTATGGTTGGACGAGCCGAAACAAAGCCCATCGAAGTTCGAACCAACGGAGTCGAAACTCGCGTCACATTCCTCTCGCCCGCCATCGTGCGCGTGCAGCATGGCTCGAATCTGGACAAGGAGAGCCAGAAGAGCCTTGTAGTGACCATGCAACCCGAAGCCAACGTGAAACTGAGTGTGAAGGACGCTTCCAAGCAGGTTTCCCTCACCAGTTCGGCACTGACGGTAGTCATCAATAAGGACGACGGACAGGTGCAATTCCTCGCCAAGGGCAAGAACCTGCTGAAGGAGAAGCAGACCGCCCTCACGCCTCGCCTCGCACAGACTTACATCCTCGACAAGGACGAACCCATCTACGGACTGGGCGCCATGCAGGACGGAAAGTTGAACCTCAGAGGCACGGAACGACGCCGCATGGAGCAGTCGAACATGGAGGACTTCCAGTATGTCATCCAGTCGCTCAAGGGATGGGGCATCTTCTGGGACAACTACTCCCGCGCCAACTTCCGCGACAATGCCGAGGGCATGACCTTCTCGCCTGAGACGGGCGAACAGCTCGACTACTACTTCATGTATGGCCAGTCGGCCGACGGCGTCAACCACCTCATGCGCCAGCTTTCGGGTCAGGCACCCCTGATGCCATTGTGGACCTACGGCTATTGGCAGTGCCGCGAACGCTACAAGTCGAGTCGCGAATTGCTCGAGGTTGTCGATTGGCATCGCCGCAACCAAGTGCCTCTCGACGGCATCATTCAGGACTGGCAGTACTGGGGTTCGAACTACTTGTGGAACGCCATGGACTTCCTGAACGAGGAGTTTGCCGATGGCAGACGCATGATCGACCGCGTCCACGAACAGAAAGCCCACCTCATGATAAGCATCTGGGCAAGCTTCGGACCTATGACCCACCAATACAAGGAACTCGACGAGAAGGGACTGCTCTTCGACTTCGAGACATGGCCCCAGAGCGGTTCGGGCATCTGGCCTCCCAAGCGCGAGGAATACCCCAGTGGTGTGCGCGTCTATGACCCCTACAGCCAGGAGGCTCGCGACATCTATTGGAAGCACCTCAGGAAGCTCTTCGACTATGGCGTCGATGCCTGGTGGATGGACTCTACCGACCCCGACTACTTCGGAGCAAAGGACGAGGACTACAACCGCCCCATTGGTCAGTCTCCCTCGCTCGGCATAAAGGCCCAAGGCACATGGCGCTCCCATCGCAACGCCTTCCCCCTGGCATCCGTGAGCGGAGTTTATGACAACCAGCGCAAGGCCACCAACGACAAGCGCGTCTTCGTGATGACCCGCTCAGCCTTTGCCGGTCAGCAGCGCTACGCAGGAGGCTTGTGGAGTGGCGATGTCACCTCTTCGTGGGATGTTCTGCGCAAGCAAATCCCCCTCTGCCTCAACTACACCATGACGGGAGCACCCTATGTCAACACCGACATCGGCGGCTTCTTCTGCGGGCGCTATGGAGGCAGCAACGCACCTAAGAATCCCAATTACAAGGAGCTCTATGTGCGCTGGATGCAGTTCGGACTCTTCTGCCCCGTCTTCCGCAGTCACGGAGCCGACGCACCCCGCGAGATCTACCAGTTCGGAAAGAAGGGCGAACCCGCCTTCGACGCCATCGAGGCTACCATCCGCCTGCGCTATCGCCTCATGCCCTACATCTACAGCACAGCATGGGACGTGACCAACAACGACGGCAGCTACATGCGCGCACTCGTCTATGACTTCCCCAACGACCAACGCACCTGGGACATGAACGACGAATTCCTCTTTGGCCGCAGCATACTGGCACTGCCCGTAACCCATCCGCAATACACCACAGAGGAGACCCGCGCTGAGGGCAACCCCGACTTCACCGCCGCCAAGACCATCAAGCGCTATCTGCCAGCAGGCATCACATGGTACGACTTCTGGACCGAAAAGTCCTACGCCGGCGGTCAGGACATCACACTGCCCACCACCCTCGACCACGCCCCCATGATGGTTCGTGCAGGCGCCATCCTGCCCCTTGCACCCGTCATGCAATACGCCCAGGAAAGCCAGTGGGACGACCTCGAAGTAATCGTTTACCCAGGCCTCGACGGCAGCTTCACCCTCTATGAGGACGAGGGCGACTCCTACCGCTACGAACAAGGTCAGTACTCCACCGTCCCCTTCAAGTGGAACGACAAGAAGCGCGAACTCACCATCGCTGCACGCAAGGGCCAGTTCCCCGGCATGCTCGCCTCGCGCACCTTCCGCATCCGCCTCGCCGGCTCCCAGTCCGCAAAGACCGTCACCTACAGCGGCAAGGAAGTAAAAGTGAAACTATAGAAATCCTTTTTTCCCCCCACACACAAAGAACCGAGAGCCCAACGGGTTTCTCGGTTCTTCTTTTCATTGCAGGGCGATAGCCTAGTTTTTCCTAGTTCTCCTAGTTTCCCTAGTTTTCCCTAGTTTCCCTAGTTCTCCTAGTTTTACTAGAATCACTAGAGTCCCTAGTTCCCCCAGCTTTTAAGGCGTCACATCCCCTGGGTCACCAGAGCCCGAGCCAGAGTTACCGCCGATTCCGCTACCACCGCCGGTTGCCGCCGAGATGCCCTGAGCGAGGTTCACCTCCTCCTGCTTCTTGGCCTGAGCCTGCATGACGCGGGTGCCTACGTACTCAAACTCCATGTTGGTGCTCAGCGCCGACTTAACTTCCTCGGCAGGACGGAAAGTCAGGTTTACGCCCTTGATGTTCGACGCGCTGAAATCCTCCACCTCGTCCATGTCAACGCCGTCGCTCTGCAGCGAGACGCCAAACTTGCCGATGCCGTCGACGAGCACGCCATAGCCACCGCGAAGCAGTTCGATGATACACTCCACCATGTCGGTCATTACGCCGTAGATGGTGCCTTTGGAGTAGCAGCTACCGTGGTCGCGGATGTGCTCTGCGAGCAGCGCCAGGTCGATGGTCTCCACTTCCTGATTGAATGCCACAACTTCCTTCTCCGAGTCTTTCTCGCTAGGGTTCTTCAGGCGCAAACCCTTGGAATAATTGATGTGGCCAACGATTCTGTTTTTTGCCATTTCTTTGATGATTAATAGGTTAATAAATAAGGTTTAGGGCTTCCGTCAGAAGGCTTAATCCTTGCGCGCATAAGGCCTTTGCCTTCTTTCTTCTACCACTATACAAAGATAGTGAAAATCATTGAATTATGCAAACTTTGCCCATACTTTTTTAGTATTTTTTTGTCTATTTGCATGCCGTTTTAGGTGTCGTGTTGAGAGGCGGCAATAGAGGGACAAAGGGGACAGGGGACAGTAAATTTGAACGATTACACTCAGCCCATAGAACTCCCTAATCTTCATGAAAAAAGATAAATAATTTTACATTTTTGGTAATAATTTTTGGAAAGAATATCTAAAATAGTCTAAAATATACTTAAAAACGCTAAAAAACTCCTATAAAAGTATCTAAATAGTAATAAATATTTTTGTAATATTATAATTTGTTATTGCGAAAAAACATTACATTATTGTCTCAATACTATTTTCTTTTTGGATGAAGACGTGTGGGATGTTGTCCAGAATATCTGTCCCCTGTCCCCCTTGTCCCCATTATCTCGTAAAACGCACTATTGTATATACTTGTATATACTTTTATATATACTCGTATATACACTGGGGCGAATCCTAAATGCCTTACTTACAAGGAGTTTCGTTTACAGAAAAAATTAATTTTAAAATCATCGTAAAAATACTTACAAAAATTTGCATGTTAGATGTTTTTGTAGTAACTTTGCATCGAATTAATATTAATCATCTTAAATTTTCTTTTATGTATAAAATCGATTTCGTATTAACCCATGGCACAAAACAGAGTGCCAAAGTGATGAACCCCGTGACTGATGAGAACGTGTATCGTCAGCTTCGCGATAGTAAGGCCAATAAAGCCTGTCTGTGCAAAGTTCGGACGCTCTATGACGAGTATCGTCGTATGGCAGAAGAGGGAGCTGATGCCGATAGCTTGAAGGCAAAGAAGGACATCATTGATAGTGAGAAACAACATCTTGTGCAGTTCAACTACTCTTGCATCCCTGGCCCTGATGGCCTACTGAGAGGGTGCACAAGGTGTTCGAAGTATGTGGGCATGGATGTTGATTTCGACCTTTCCGACCCAATGTTTAATCAGAAGATGGCTGAAGCCCCTGCACGCATTATTGCCCTGAAGGAGGAGTTGGGGCTTGGCATGCTCGAGCGCAGTGTGGGGAAAGGCTATCATCTTGTCTTTCGTCGCCATCCGGAGTTAAGCCAGGAAGAAAACCTTAAGTGGGCCAGCAACCTCATAGGCTGTAAGTTCGACGAGAGGGCAAAGGACATTACGCGCGTGTTCTTTACTACCAGTGCAAGCCCCGACGACCTTCTTTATCTCAGTCCCGACCTGTTCTTGCCCGAAGCCAACGAGCCTGTAGTCCCTGTGAGCAAACCGGCAGAGACAGCCACGCAGCCGACGCCAGCCGAAAATTCGGCCGACCCCAGTCTGTCCGCAACTCCTAATCCTGCGGCCTACAGCTACATGGAGTTCACCTTCGAGCAAATCATCGACAAGTACTGGGAGAAGTTCAACGGTGGCCAGACTCCTCGTGAGGGAGCGCGCGAAACACTTACCTACGAACTAGCGCTGAACCTGCGTTGCATCTGTGACTTCTCCATGGAGCGCCTCTCGCGTATCATTCCACGCTACGACGGACTGCCTGAAGCCGACTGGCGCAAGGCCCTCTCCAGTGCCTGCAATGCCGAGCACAAGGGCATGACTTACCGCATGCGCCAAGTGCTGAAAGCACTTAAAGAGGAGAACAAGCACATGCCCTGGGGGATGAATAATGCCACGCCACCTCTCTACACCCAACGCATGCCCGAACCCCTGCGCAAGATTACGTCAACTACACCTGACCATCAAAAGACCACTGTCTCGGAAAGTTCTTTTGCGGCATGGGCAACCCACCTCCACAACGTCACCTTTAGGCTCATCGACGGCAAGGTGTGCGAGCCAGCCCTCATGCAGATACTCATCTTTCCCCAAAGCCGAGGCAAAGGCTGTATTGACGACCCCATCGACTGCATCCTCGAAGACCTTAAAGATCACGACACAGAAGACCGCAAGCGTGAACAAGAGTACAAAGAAGCCAATCCCACAGGGTCAAAGAAGAAAAAGAAAAGACCCGATGACCTGTACATACAGGTCTGTCAGTCCGACATGACCAACGCAGCTTTCGTTCAACGACTCATGGACGCCAACCGTAATGGCCAGCGCCCCCTCTTTACGCAGATGCAGGAGCTGGATGAAATCACAGCCCTCTCCACAAACGGCAAGAACGACGTGAGCCGCATCATCCGCAAAGGTTTTGACCGTAAGAACTATGGACAAGAACGCGTGGGAAGCGACTCTGTCACCGGTGTAGCACCACTCCGCTGGAATTTTACTGCTGCAACCACCCCCATACGAGCCCGACAGATCTGTACGCCATGGGTTGGCGACGGCACGTTATCGCGATGCAATCTGCTCACCATGGACTATCAGGAAACACCCGTGAAACCCAAATACAAGCCCATAACTCAACGCTATAAAGACTCCTTAAAGCCCTACATTGCGCGTCTCAACGAAGCTGAAGGGCTCATCCGATGCCGAAATGCCGAGCTGTTGGTCGAAAGGCTTAGTGCGCAACTCGACGACGAATGTGCGGCCACTGACAGCGAATCATTGTCAACCTTTGCACCACGAGCGATTACCATTGCATACTTCAAGGCCATGATACTCTACATCATGCAGGGCAAGTGGACGAAAGACATAGAAAACTACATAGAATGGTCGCTTAAGCGAGACCTATGGGTGAAGATGCATTACTTCGGCAAAAAAATGGAGGAAAACATCGAGCAGGAGAATAATATTCAGACTTTCCACCCGGCTAACATCCTCAACCAATTGCCACACACCTTCAGTGAAGAGCAGTTCTGCAAGGTGCGGCAGGAGAACGGCCTGAAAGGCAACTTCAAAGAACACTTGAAGAAACTGAAGCAGCGCAAGAAAATAGAGTTCGACGACACCAGTCACATGTACGTCAAAGCCACGGCCTGACAACCCATACTATCAAAGAATCCACACATGGAGAGGGGGACAGAGGGGACAGGGGACAGCAATTCCCTCTGCTCCCCCTTTTTTATTGAACGATTTGCCACAAACTTTTTGCTCAATGAAAATCTTTTAGTAATTTTGCCACGTATTCTTGCTCCATTGCATTACGCAAGCGTAGGACTACGTCCGTCTGATTACTTGCTCCATTGCATTACGCAAGCGCAGTGCGATTACCGCAAGGAATGCAGACATATTTGCTCGATAGCCGCACAATCACCACCGTACTTGCTACGAGCGAACATGGAATATTGGGCTGCCCAGTAATGGGCGCAGATTTCCCATATTTCTATGTGGTTTGTGGTGAACCGTGCGGCGTATGGCGAAGGTCTGCGCCTCTTTTGTATACTAACATAAAACTAACAAATAATATGAAAAAAACTACTTCTCGCGTTACCTTTCCCCGTTTGTTGCATATATAATATGTAATAAAGGGAGTCAAATACAACTACCATGAAGCCCTATTTCGTACAAATTTGCCCCCAGTCAATTTTTGTCAATTTATTTAACAATTAAAATTTGGAGCATAAAGCCATATTTCCGAAATTTGCAATGCAAAATATGGCAAAGATTATCTTATTTATTTAAATGCGGTTACGAGAACGATATTTCTAAACATACATACACATTATGAAAAAAACATTAGCAACATTATTACTGCTGTGCGCTGTGTGCGTGAGCGGTTGGGGACAGCGAGTTCAAAACCTCTCATTAGAGGGATTGGGAGCCAGCGGCTCTGTGGGAATGGTTTACGACACGAGGTTCAAGGGAAATGACGGATTCGGCTTCCGTATCGGAGTAGGCTATTGCTTCAGCCAGTCGGAATACACAGCATTAGTGAAAGCCAACGATTGTAATCTGCATGCTATTACATTTCCCTTGGGCGTCAACTATCTGCTGGGGAAGAAGAAGCACAAGTTGGAAATAGGACTCGGCGCAAGTTTGGGATACTACAGCAAGCAAACTGGTGATAGTTGGCAATATGTCTGGGACCCCTTCAGTGATGACGAGCCAGGCGACTCCTTCGGTTACTTCATGTTTGCCGAGGTGGGTTATCGCTATCAGCCCGTGCAGGGACTGATGTTACGCGTCGGCTTCACTCCTTCGTGGAACTTCGGTGACAAGTATGGCCTCGACCGCCAGTGGTATTATCCCTATATTGGCATCGGGTATTCGTTTTAAGTTATGAAACTGAGAACACTATTCTTCACATTATTCGCGTTCCTGCTTCTCTCTCCTGCATTCGGCAGGGATGAAGAGAGTTTCAAGCAAGACGGCTATGAGTTTACCCTTTGGACGGACACCTCTGTCGTCATTGCGGATGCTGATTTAGGGGAATCCATACCCCTGACAGAGGACGGTACGCTGGTGCTTCCGACATCGGTGACGTTCGAGGGTAAGACCTATCTGGTGGAGCGAATAGGAAAGTATGCGTTTGCCGGACGGGGTGAAATCAAGCATCTCGTCATCGGCGAGGGCGTGACCGACATCGAACCCTATGCCTTCTACCGATGCTCAGGCCTGGAGAGCATTCATTTTCCTTCCACGTTTGAGTGCGCGCCGTGCTACGACAGCGATGGGATTTTCCTCGGCTGCAGCAATCTGTGCCGCATCACGGTGGATGAGCGCAATGAGGAGTTCGACTCGCGGGACGGCTGCAACGGGCTTATCGTAACGGAGAGCAATACACTCTTTCTGGGCTGTCGGGGCACGGAGATTCCCTCGTCGGTCACGACCATAGGGCCGAGGGCTTTCGAGAGTAGCCATAATCTGGAGCGTATCGTCCTGCCCGAGGGGGTGAGGAGGATTGAGTATTGTGCCTTCAGGAACTGCACCAACCTGAAGGAGGTTGTACTGCCCAGCACGCTCGACAGCATCGGAGGAAGCCTGTTTGAGGGGTGTGGGAGTCTGGAGTCGATAAGAATACCCCAGAATGTCACGAAGGTTAGCAGCAGGGTGTTCCAAGGTTGCTACTGCCTGAAGGAAGTAGTGGTTGATGAGCGGAACCGCACGTTCGACTCACGCCACCACTGCAATGCCATCATCGATTCGGCCCAGGATACCATCGTGGCAGGCTGTGGGGCTTCTGTCATCCTGGAGGGCATCAAGGGCATAGGCGCAGAGGCGTTTTCCGATACCGATGTCCGTAGCATATACATCCCCAAGAGCGTGCAGAAGATTGGAAAAATGGCTTTCTCCGGTTGCAGGTTCTGCAACACCATAAATGTTCATCCCAAGAATCCCGTGTACGACTCGCGCGACCACTGCAACGCCATCATTGAGACGGCCACGGACAAACTGGTGCAGGGATGCAGCGTGACCAGCATTCCCGGCAGTGTGAAGGAGCTGGGTGATTATTCTTTCTGGCGTATGATTCTGCCCCCATGCCTGGTCATACCGGAAGGTGTGGAAGTCATCGGCGAGCATGTCTTTTCACGCTTCTGTGGCATAGAGCGAGTGCAGTTGCCCTCCTCGCTCAAACACATAAAGAGCTACGCCTTCATGGGTTGTAACGTGTTGTCTTACGTCGACATGTCGAGGTGCAGCCCGAGCATTGAGAAGTACGCTTTTACCCATTGCAAGAACTTGCACCTCATAGATTTCTCCCCCACGCCAGGCGACATAAGTTCGCAGGCTTTTTCAGACACTCCCTTCGAGGAACGGTTGGATAAGATTCTCAGACGCAGCAAATGACGGAAAGAATAAAAAGATTATAAAGCGATAACATGATGAAAAAGTACATTTTTATCCTGCTGGCAGCTATGGCATTCGTAGCTTGCAGTGAAGATGAAAAAACAAATGACATGAGCATTCAACCCGTGAAGAATGTTCCACAAGCTATCACCGACTTCTTTACAAGTGAAATGGGGAAGACAGGATTTAAAGATAATTTCTTTCCACCCATTAAAACTTATGATGACAACACCCCATTGGATGGTCCTCTACATACAGCTACCCCAGACACCTGCTGCATAATAAACAGTATGGAGAAACTGGCTACCATCTACAACGGTGATAAAGAATTTCCTAATATTGACTTCTCCACCTATTCCCTAATTGTAGGAAAGGCCACTATGCCATATCAGTCGTTCCAAATCAAAAGTCAATCGATAAAAGAAACCGAGTTGAATCTGATTCTGAATATCAAGGTTAAGGGGAGTGACACACAGTTTCCTGCGGAGTATCAGATGCGTTACTGGGGTATATATCCAAAACTCCCGAACAAACCAATAGTGGTGAATATCATACAACTATAACTCCAACTAGAATGTGGGCGGCTTGCTCTTCGTGTAAGCCCACACATTATATGACTCAAACTAATAATTAAAATTCCAGTTCTAAAGAATCCTGACATGTTGGACAAATGGTGGGAAAACAAAGAAAACATACTAAAATTAAACAAACATCGTTATATAATAAAATAGAAACTATAATATGAAACAAGGTAAAATATTTCTCTTATCATTTAATTCTACAATAAATGAGGCCATTGCAATAGGACCACACTGGCTAAACGATAAAGAACAGCAGATTAATGCTTTGGAAAAGGCAGAGGGCCTACCATTTGACTTTACCTTAAAGAATCAAGTGTTAGTAAATGGTCGTTATTCTTATAATGATGATTTTTCACAAACAAAAATCATATGGGCCGATTTGCAAAGGAATAATAAAGGATGGCTTTTGTGTTCCGAAAGGCTGAAAACCTTGATATGTGAACATCAGAAAAGTGGTGATAGCATAAAATGGGTTTCCTGTAATGTGATTCATGGTGAAGAAAAAAGGAAATACTATATTCCTCTTTTTATGAAAGAAATGGATTTGCTTGATAACGACACAAGCCAATTCTATTATGCCGACAAGGAAAAGATATTAATAAAACCAGTCTTTTCGATTTCTAAAACTCAATCATATAGCTTTTTCTCAATCCCAACCAATTCAGGGCCTTATTGGAGATTGAGTCCAGGAGCCTATGTTGTAGAAGAACTTAAGAATGCTATTGTCAAGGCTAATATGACAGGAATAGTATTTGACAAAGTATTTGTATCAGATTGAATAAAATAAAGTACAATGAAAAAGACATTAGCAACATTATTACTGCTGTGCGCTGTGTGCGTGAGCAGTTGGGGACAAGAGAGGAGCGATGCGTTCTTCTCCGGAAAGAAGAGTAGTGACAAAGTGAGCCTTGGGATTCGTGGCGGACTGAACGTGTCGCAACTGGCAACGGTGGCCGACGAGGGAACGACACGCGAGGGACGGTTCGCAGGATTCCACGCAGGAGTGTCGCTGGAAGTGCCCATCGTGGAGAGCCTGGGATTTGAGACAGGACTCTATTTCGTGCAGAAGGCCATACGGGAGAAGACTCGCGATATAAGTATGATAGATATTGAAGGACACGAACTTTGGGCCGACAGGGGCGAAATGACAACAAAGGGAACGCCCTGCTATCTGGAGATCCCCTTGCTTGCTGCCTATCGCCACAACTTCCGCAAGGTGCAGTTGATTGTGAACACTGGCCCATATCTGGCATACGGCATTTGCGGAAAACTGAAGATTAAAAATGAAGACCGTCACGGAACAACGACCTCAGAACAGGAATACGACTGGTTTGGTGACGAGGACGCTATGGGAAGTGTGCGAGTAAAGCGCTTCGACATGGGTTGGCATCTGGGAGCTGGACTGAAGTTCAAGGGCAGCATTTATCTGGGCTACTCTTACGAGGCTGGTCTCGTAAACATCGGTCGCTCAGACGACTATAGCACCAAGACACGCAGTCACGCCATAAGTCTAGGCTTTGCATTCTAAAATACGTAAGAACTATGAAAAAGTACATTTTATTTACATTATTATTCCCCCTTCTCGTCATGTCGAGTTGTGAGGAGGAACAAAATTGGATAATGAATGAAATCTTTCAATCGGAACTGTCCGACACCACTCTTTCGGCAGAATATCACGAACTAAATATAAAAATTGTTCCCAAAGAAAATTCAAGTGGATTGCCCAGTACATGGAAACATTATGCAATAACTGGCGTGTGGGATGAATCCCTTCCTGGAACTGACAAGTGGCTTCTTAATGCGGGAGACAAAAGTTGGATTACTCTGCAAAAAGTACAAAAGGATGGCTGTGATTATCTGAATGTAAAAGTAAAAAGTAATCCTGATGAACAACCGAGAGCTGTCAGAATCATGGTATGGGCGACAAAGGACGGAAATGAAAATTACGAATTTACCAGCAATGCCATTTACATCTGGCAGAGAGCCAAAGGGGATGAAGGTGAATTGATAGGTCCTGTGGCTGAGATTCCGGCTGACGAGGTGCCCGATAATATAAAAAAGTTCTTCGTAGATTACATTGACGGAGACTATGAAGCACGGCACAGCATCACATTGGATCAAAAGAACACCTGCTATTTCATTAATAGTCAGAGCGATTTTTCCAAAGTATGGAAATACTTGCATTGGTATCCCAATATCGACTTCGGGAAATACACGCTGATTCTGGGGAGTTTCCGTCTCCACAACCTGCAATATCACTTTGAAAAGCTCGAAATGACGGAGTATGAGGATCATTATCTGCTAAACGTATATTTCAGCAGTCCTGAGAATGTGCCCTACCCCACAGCCGTCAAGACTTTCCCATACTGGGGACTTTATCCAAGACTCCAGCAAAAGGCCATAAAGGCTACTCCTCTTTTAATGGACGGGACGGTGCTGAGCGTTGTTGAATCGGAATAATTGAATCGAAATAATAGAACTATGAAAAAGACATTAGCAACATTATTACTACTGTGTACGGTGTTCGTGGTATCGTGCAAGGACGATGAACCGGAAGCTGCTCCCGAACACGGTACACCCAGCATCCGCTATCAGGTGAAGGGCACTGTGACGGACGAGACTGGCAACCCTCTGAGGGGCATTGCCATGAGAGTGAAGGACGACTTCATGAACCCCGCTCTGAAAGACCCCTATGTGCAACTGGACAGCGTGGGAACTGACGAGAAGGGGGAATACGCCACCGAATTCATCGACGACACGAGCATCCGCGACGGACTGGTGCTGATTGCCGAGGACGTGGACGGCAAGGAGAATGGTGGTCTGTTCGCGCCCGACACCCTGCGCCTCATCGATCTGGAGAAGAAGAAGGTGGGCGAAGGTGACGACGAGTGGGACAGCGGCATATGGGAGCTGAAGGGGGACGTGCGGCTGCGCCTAATGAGCGGCCTCCGGCCTAATGAACAATGAATAATGAATAAAGACTAGTCTTTCTTTTCACATTTTATTCATCATAGAAGCGACTCCGACGGGGCCGCTTCGATTTTTTTTCCCGCTAATTGCTCGAGAAAACTATATATTCATATTTGACCTTACGGTCTCATTAATTGTTATATATTCATAAAAATGCAAGCATTTTTTGTCTTTCTATCAATTAAATTTGTTTTTCCCCTCACTTATCCGTAATTTAGTAGCCGAAATATTAACATGAACGAGATATGAAGGACTTTAGCGAGTTGATAAGCGTGAGACGCAGTCACCGGAAGTTCACGGAAGAAGCCGTAAGCGAGGATGACCTGCGACTGATTGTCAGGGCTGGCCTGATAGCTCCCTCGAGCAAGGGGCTGCACGCTTGCGAGTTCGTGGTGGTGAGAGACGGAAAGACCATCGGTCAGCTCTCGCGCTGCAAGGCTCAGGGTGCCGACTTTGTGGTGGGTGCTCCCGTGGTAATTGCTGTTATGGGATTGCCTGAGGTTAGCGACGCCTGGATAGAAGACGGCAGCGTGGCCGCCACAATGATGCTGCTGCAGGCCGAGGACTTGGGACTTGGAGCATGCTGGGTGCAAGTGCGTGAAAGGCTGGATGAGGAAGGACGAAATGCTGAGGATAACGTTCGAAGATTATTGGGGATTCCTTCCGAAGCAAGAGTTTTATGTCTCATTGCTTTGGGGCATAAGGGAATGGAGCGCAAGCCTCAGAATGAGGAACGCCTACGTTGGGACAAAGTTCACGAGGAACAATGGTAGTAACGCTGATTGGCACGGGAAATGTAGGTACAAACCTTGAGAATGCTTTGTGCAAGGCAGGGCATAAGGTTGTATGGCTTCGTGGCAGAGACTTCAAGGTGGAAGACATTATAGGCGAAGTAGTCATTGTCTCAGTAAAGGACGATGCCCTGCCAATGCTTGCCATGAAACTGGAAAACGTGAAGTCATTGGTTGTACACACTGCCGGAAGCATACATATGAACGTACTTCCCTGCTCGCGCCGAGGTGTTATGTATCCTATGCAAACATTCTCAAAAAATCGTATTGTCAATTTTAAGTCCGTTCCCCTGTTCTTAGAGACAGAGAAGGCGGAAGACATGGATGTGCTTGAAGACTTGTCACGAACTATTAGCGACAGCATCTATCATACCGACAGCGAAGGCCGACGGATGCTACATCTTGCTGCCGTCTTCGCATCGAATTTTACCAATCATTGCTACACCTTATCGGCCGAGATTCTAAAGGCGAAAGGGATAGACTTTGAAGTAATGCTGCCTTTGATAGACGAAACGGCTCGTAAAGTTCATCAATTACCGCCCAACGAAGCTCAGACTGGACCTGCCGTACGAGGAGACATGAATGTGGTAACCAAACAAAGCCTTATGCTCAGCGGAACTGCCAAAGAGGTGTACGATCTGATGAGTAGAAGCATTCAAGAGAGGAGAGATTATGATAAACTATGAACTGAAAAAGATACGAGCCATTATAATGGATGTGGATGGGGTGCTGAGTCAGGAAACCATCCCGATGAACAACGACGGTGTGCCGTGCAGAACGGTGAACATCAAGGACGGATATGCCCTTCAACTGGCGGTGAAGATGGGTTTGATTATTGCCGTCATCACAGGGGCAAGAGTGGAATCCGTCAGGGTTCGTTACGAAGGATTAGGAGTCAAGGAGGTTCGCATTGGTGCAGAAGTGAAAATGGTGGTTTACGAAGAACTACTGAAGAAATATGGTCTGAGCGACGAAGAAGTGCTTTATATGGGCGATGACATCCCTGATTATGAAGTAATGAACCGATGTGGACTCCCCTGCTGTCCTGCCGATGCTGCACATGAAATTAAGGAGATTAGTCGATACATAAGTCCTTGCAAAGGTGGCGAAGGGTGCGTAAGAGATGTGGTGGAACAGGTAATGCGAGCTCAAGGCACTTGGATGGCAGATAAGAGGGCTTTTGGATGGTAAGATGAGAAGTGATGAAGTGCAATATGAATTATAAAATTGTTCTTGCTAGCGCCAGTCCGCGAAGGAAGGAATTATTAAAAGGATTAGGGCTTGACTTCGAGGTAAGATTGCTTCCTGGCATAGACGAGTCGTATCCTGAAGGACTCGGTGGAGAAGAGATAGCACAAACTATCTCCCAGAAAAAAGCCAATGCCTACAAAGCCACGATTGCCGATGATGAGGTGCTTATCACCGCTGACACGATAGTATGGCTCGACGGACAAGTACTGGGAAAGCCTCATGACGAAGAGGAGGCAAAGTGCATGCTGCAAGTCTTGCGTGGACGTACTCATCAAGTCATAACGGGAGTCACTCTGCTGACGAGGGAGAAACAGCGTACCTTTGCCGTCATTAGCGATGTCACTTTCGATAACCTTTCCGACGAAGAAATTCTATATTACGTCCAAAACTTTCATCCTATGGACAAAGCCGGAGCCTATGGCATTCAAGAATGGATAGGCTTTGTGGGAGTGGAACGCATCGAAGGTTCGTACTTCAATGTTATGGGACTTCCTGTACAACGACTTTATAAAGAACTCAAACAATTTATATCATGAAAAAAATCTTTTTATTCCTACTGGTTTCAGTAGCCATCTTCGGTTTTACCGCCTGTAATGACGACGACGAAGGCGCAATGCCCCCCATTTATGAGGGTTTCCGTGTAGAACCTTCCACTATTCTGCATCCGGGCGATAAAGTGACTATCACCGCCGTGCAGAAACAGAAAGGCCGCTATCTCTATGGTGCTAAGTACACGTGGGAAATCAGGCGAAACGGAGCTTCAGAAGAAGAAGGTTCACTCCTCTTCTACGGAAATAACGAGGGGGGAGAGAGCAACTACAATGACCCACAATGGGTGACTACGATTCCCAGCGACGCAACTCCAGGTATCTACACTTGCCGCTTCGAGGCCAGGTGGAACAATGCCGCTGATGGAGAAACGGGGTCTTGGTCGAGCGTTGGTGGCGAAGGTTTGAAAGGCAATATCACATCGATTAGTTCAACGCTTTACAGCCGCGCCAACGGTAGTTTCACTTTAAGCATCCAATAGGGCAATATTTTCCTTTCGTGCGCGTTATATATAAAGTATGACGCAGAGATGCTTTGCCATATTCCTTGTTCTGGCTATGCTCTTCACGGGGCATAGTAATGTCGTTTACGCTCAGGATACGCCGACCGACACCACGAAAGTGCGTTTGCGTGGAAGCATTGTCGATGAGAATCAAGAGCCCATCCCAATGGTGATGGTTCGCATCGAGGGACAAGGAATTGCCACTACTGCCAACTTGGATGGAAAGTATAACATAACATTCCGAAAGGCTGATAGTGTGGTAGTTATATTCCAGATGATGGGATTCCAAAAGCGCCAGCGTGTTCTTAAGAAGCCTGTAGGCGAACTGGTATTGAATGTGGTTATGAAATCCAACGACCGCCAACTCGACGACGTGGAAGTGTTGGAACAACGGAGGCAGATGAATCAAAACCAGACGTTGAACACCGAGGAACTCAAGCGCCTCCCCTCCACAACAGGAAATGCCGTAGAAGAACTAGTTGCCACACAAGCCGGCGTATCTTCTCACAACGAACTCTCCAGCCAATACAACGTTAGAGGAGGTTCGTTCGATGAGAATTTCGTGTACATCAATGGCGTTGAGATCTACCGTCCATTGCTAATCAGCAGTGGTCAGCAGGAGGGTCTGTCCGTCATCAATAGCGACATGGTGGAGAAGGTCGATTTCTCGGCAGGAGGCTTTGAAGCCAAGTACGGCGACAAGATGTCCAGCGTGCTCGACATCACTTACCATCGACCGCGTGGTTGGGAAGGTTCATTGCAAGGAAGTCTACTCGGCGCTAATGCTTATGCTGGTTACGGTACAAAAAAGGTATCCTTTTCTAACGGCCTGCGTTACAAAACCAACCAATACATGCTGGGCTCGCTGGAGACAAAGGGCGAATACCGTCCCCGTTTCCTCGACTATCAGGCCTATTTCTCATGGTCACCTTCCCGAAATTGGACATTCGACGTCATAGGATACATCTCAAAGAACAACTACAACTTTGTACCGAAAGACCGAGAGACACGCTTTGGAACGATGGAGGATGTGAAGTCATTTCGCGTCTATTTCGATGGTAAGGAGGAAGACCTCTTCCGCACACTTTTCGGAACAGCAAAACTCACTCGTAGACTAAACGACCGTTCAAACCTCTCCCTCGCCTTCTCTGCTTTCTCCACTAAGGAACGCGAGACCTACGACATCCAAGGTCAATATTGGCTCAATGAGACCAACGGCGACGACCAACTGGCTGTGGGAACCTATATGGAACACGCCCGAAACCTGCTCACCAGCAGTACGAAAAGCCTGAAACTCGCCTATGACCTGCGTCGCAGATACCACACCCTGCTCGCCGGCATTGCCTGGAAGCACGAGACCATCAAGGAGAACACGCGAGAATGGGAAAGCCGCGACTCCAGCGGATACAGCATCCCACACACAGGACGCGACCTCATGCTCATCTACAATCTGAAGAGCGTGAACGACATCACAAGCAACCATATGGAGATGTTCGTTCAAGACACCTGGCGCAAAGAGTCGCAGGTGGGCATCCTCAGCGTCAACTACGGCGCGCGCCTCTCCTACTGGACTTGGAACGGCGAATGGCTCTTCTCACCTCGTGTCTCCATGGGATTCGTCCCAAAGAAAAACGACAATCTAACTTTCCGACTGGCCACGGGACTCTACTATCAACGACCCTTCTACAAGGAATTGCGAGACACCATCACTACCGAAGGAAACACTATCGTTCGCCTGAACAAGGACATCAAGTCGCAACGTTCCTTCCAAGTGCTCACGGCAATGGAATATAGGTTCCGAATGGCCGAACGCCCCTTCCGCTTCACTACTGAAGTCTATTACAAGGCGCAAAGTCGCATCAACCCCTATAATGTGGATAATGTAAAGATTGTCTATTATGGTCAGAACATTGCGAAAGGCTTTGTGGCTGGTATCGACCTGAAGGTGTATGGAGAGTTCGTCAAGGGTACTGACAGTTGGATAAGCATTGGTGTGATGAAGGCACAGATGACCCTGAACGGGAAGAAAATTCCACAACCCACCGACCAGCGTTGGAACCTAAACTTCTTCTTCTCTGACTACTTCCCCAACACTACACGTTGGAAAATGAATCTCCGCGCATCCTTTGCCGACGGATTGCCATTTGGTCCACCACACACTGGACTTGAGCGCCAAGCCTTCCGTGCACCCGCCTACAAGCGTGTTGACATTGGTATGAACTTCCGCGCTTTGAACAACGAAGACCGCCATCTTCGTCACAACGCCGTTAAGAACATCTGGCTCGGCCTCGACTGCTTCAACATCTTCGGCTTCTCCAACGTCTCAGGCTACTATTGGGTAACCAATGTTTCCGGAGCCCAGTTTGCCGTCCCCAACTACCTCACTGGTCGCATGATTAACGGGCGATTCCTTATTGAGTTTTAAGGGAATGATATCTAACAAAAAGTGGGAACCGATTTGCGATTCCCACTTTTGAAACTCCAGTTACTTTTTCTTTGTCGTTGTACTCTTCTGCGCTGGTGCAGACACAGGAGGATTGTAGTACTTCAGTGCCTCAGGCATACGCTTCTGCAGAGCTGCCATACGTTTGGCGTCAGAAGGATGGTCGCTGAACAATTCACTCACGTTATTGCCACCCTGCTGCGACATACGTTCCCAGAAAGGTATGGCCAAACGTGGGTCGTAACCTGCCATTGCAGCAAAGATGAGACCAAGGTGATCGGCTTCAGTTTCATTATCACGCGAATACTTGAGGTTGGCGAACTTGAAACCCAGCTGTCCCACCATTTCGGCGAGTGCCGTTGTTGTCGTGCTCAAGCCTTTTGCCTGTGCTGCCTGCGAAAGCACGTTACTACCGATTTGTGCAGCATATTGCTGACGCATTTGCTTTGAAAGTTGTTCGGCAGAATGTTTAGCAACGGCATGTGCTATCTCATGACCGAGTACGATGGCAAGGCTTGTCTCGTCCTGAGTAACGGGAAGCATACCTTCGTAAACAACAATCTTGCCACCAGGCATACAGAAAGCGTTGACCTGCTTATTAGCAACGAGGTTGAATTCCCATTGGTAATTCTGCAACTCGCTGGCATAACCATTGTCTCTGAGGTATGTCTCTACAGCTGTTGAAAGGCGCTGGCCTACACGCTTCACCATAGCGGTATTAGCGGTGTTTGTTGATAGCTGAGCACCCTTCATGTAATCCTGATACTGTTGGGAACTGAGACTTAGAACCTGTGCGTCATCGACGAGCAGATGCGTTTTACGCCCAGTAATGGGCACGGTGTTGGTGGTACCACATGCAACGGTAAGCATTGCAAGTGCCACAAGAAGTAATGATCTAAAGTTCTTCATTTTGATAAAATTATTTATTAACTCTTTATTTTTCACTCTTATCACATACATTCGACAAAATTAGGTAATTTTCATGGTAATAACAAAATCGAAAAGGGATTTTATGCACAATAAATATCATTTTTCATTATTCTGCATCTAAACACATGAATTTGATGCGAAGACTACAATAGGAATTGCATAGCAAGAAAAACTTATTTTTATTTGGCATATTACTCACTTCTTCGTAACTTTGTAGCAAATAAAACCATACATGTTATTTAATCTTTAAATCACTAAACACATTATGAAGATTTCAAGAATCGAACATCTGGGCATTGCCGTACAAAGCATTGATGCCGTACTGCCCTATTTCCAGGACGTTTTGGGTCTGGAAGTGTACAAGACCGAGGTCGTTGAAGACCAGAAAGTGAAGACTGCTTTCCTGAAGGTTGGTGAAGTGAAGCTTGAGTTGCTGGAGCCCACTTGCCCCGAGAGCACCGTGCAGAAGTTCCTGGACAACGGAGGTCGTGGCGTTCACCACGTAGCTTTCAAGGTTGAAGATGGTGTGAGCGAAGCCCTCGCTATGTGCGACGAAAAGGGTATCCGCCTGATTGACAAGGCTCCTCGCAAGGGTGCCGACGGCCTGCACATCGCTTTCCTGCATCCGAAATCGACTTGCGGCATTTTGACAGAGTTGTGCGAGGAATAATAACTCGAGTACAATTTGTACGAAGATTATTCACACGACAAATCTGTAAATGGAAAAGGCGAACCTCCACACGGGGGCTCGCCTTCTTCTTTATCACTATTGGGTGAAACTATACGCGATTGTTTTCGGGAAAGACTATGTGAGGTTGAAAAGTTTTCGCCTCTTCAAAGTCCATGAGCGCATAAGACATGATGATGCAGACATCACCCACCTGAACTTTGCGTGCTGCAGCACCATTGAGGCAGATACAACCACTTCCACGCTCTCCTCGTATCACATAGGTTTCGAAACGCTCCCCATTGTTGTTATTGACAACTTGAACCTTCTCACCAGCAATGAGTCCTGCCGCATCCATCAAATCCTCGTCGATGGTAACGCTTCCCATGTAATTGAGATTCGCCTCTGTCACTTGCACGCAATGCAACTTCGATTTCAAAACTTCTATCATCATGGCGTCGTAAGACTTGTAAATTAAGATTGAAAATTGAGAAATAACCTTTAGCCCTTATAACGAATGTGATCAATCAGTCGAATGGGCTGTGAGCCACAGAATACAGTGATGCAACCAACGATGTCGTCGCTCTGCTTCCAATCGGTAACATCGGCAAGTGAAAGTCCATCAACAATGCTATAGTACTGTACTTCGAGGGCTGGTATAGCATTGATTTGCTCCACCACGCGGTCGTGGACTTCCTGCACGGTCATCGTTTTTGCCCACTCTTTGCTTTCCTTCAAGGTCTTATAAATGTGGGCGGCTGTTAATCGCTCTTCGTCAGTAAGCAAGGTATTGCGACTGCTCATAGCCAAACCCGTAGCTTCACGAACAACGGGACAAGGAACTATCTGAAGACGGAAACCGAGGTCATCCACCATACGGCGGATTACGGCTATCTGCTGGAAATCCTTTTCGCCAAAATAGGCACGATCGGGTTCAACCATCATGAAGAGCTTACTCACAACCTGACAAACACCATTGAAATGTCCAGGACGGAAAGCGCCTTCCATCACGCTGTCTGTGGGAGGATAGCTGAAGTGTCGCGTATCGGGTTCGGGGTAAACCTCCTCCACTGAGGGAGCAAATACGATATTGGCTCCACAAGACTCCAGCAACTGGCAGTCAGCCTCGAGCGTGCGAGGATACTTGGCCAAGTCGGTCTGATCGTTAAACTGCGTGGGATTGAGGAAAACACTTACCACGGTGACATCATTCTCCGATACACTACGCCGCACCAGGGAAGCGTGTCCCTCGTGCAAAGCTCCCATAGTGGGAACAAGACCAATAGTCTTACCCTTTTCGCGTGCTTTCCTCAGTTCGGCCTTGAGTTTGGCAATAGTATAAATCCGTTTCATCAGCAAAGTTACAAATTTCAAGTTACGAGTCTCGTGTTTATTCAGCCACTGCGCTTGTAATTGCGTTCCATCGGGCCGAGCGACAAGTTACTCTTTTTTGTTTTTCGGAGTGCAAAATAACGCATAATAATCGAAATAGCGAAACAAACAAGGCAATAAATCACTAAAAAAGGTAAAATATGGGCATAAAACGATAGAAAAGGGCTCACTTGTCAAAGTTTTTTTGTAACTTTGCACGACAAAAACCATAAAGTGATGAAAGCGGAAAAGATTTTATTTATTACGCAAGAAATAAACCCATACGTTCCGGATTCAAACCTTACTGCACTGGGTCGTGACATTCCCATTGCAGCCCTTGACTTGAATCGCGAAGTTCGCACGTTTATGCCCAAGTGGGGAAACATCAACGAACGTCGCAATCAGCTTCATCCCGTTCAGCGCATTTCAGGTATGAACTTGATAATCAACGATACCGACTATCAACTTATCATCAAGGTGGCCTCTATCGTGGGAACACGCATGCAGGTCTATTTCATCGATGATGATGATTTCTTCGCAAAGCGCTTGGAGGAATGCGACCTTGAAGGCAAAGAATACACCGACAATTTTGCCCGTTGCGTCTTCTATGCCCGAAGCGTCCTTGAGACGGTGAAGAAACTGCGTTGGACACCCGATATCGTGCATTGTCAGGGATGGATATCGTCGATGGTTCCTTTGTATCTCAAGACGGCCTATGCCGACGAGCCTTGTTTCCGCGACTGCAGAGTGGTTTACACCGTTTCGCCCAACAAGTTGACATTGCCCAGCGGAGAAGACGCAGGACAAGTTATTGCATACCGCAATGCAGGTCCCGATTGCATCAGTGAGTTTGGTGACAATCTGATGCCAAACGATTGGATGAAGTTGGCCATCAAGTATTCCGACGGAGTGGCGTTTGAGCGCAATCAGCCTCAATCCGGCATCATGAGATACGCCAAGGATGCAGGCAAGCCCATCATTGCAGGAAAGGGCGTTACGCCTAACGACTACATCGACTTCTTCGACCAAGTGTGGAGTGAGAACAGATCAGTAAACCCAGAAGACTAATCCCCACCATCATGCGAAAACTACTTCAAGCCCTCAGCATATTACTGACAATCGTTATTGCTGCTTGTGACGACAACACTGGCACTCTGGGCATTCATTCGGATGAAGACGGCATTACGAACTCCACCGAAGTATTTAATGTTACCACTCGTTCCATCGCAATGGATTCGGTTGTGGCAAACAGCACAAAGTGTTATGTGGGACGAATCTACGACCCAGAAACCGATACAGAGGTCAACGCAAGCTTTGCCGCTCAGTTCCACACGACGGAAGACTACAACTTCCCTCCACGCGAAGCGATGGTGGGCGACATAGACAATGTGGAGACGCGTGGTGTCCTTCAGTGCGATTCGTGTGAGGTACACCTCTATTTCGATAGCTATCTTGGCGACGACACCAATCCCATGAAGCTGGAAGTGTACGAGCTTTCCCAAAAGAATATTCTCAGTGAGGATTCCGTTTACTACACCGACATCGACTTGTCGAAATACCTGAATGCCGATTCCAAGCCCATTGCCGAGCGCATCTTTACGCCCAAGGACTATAATCAGGCCTCCACTACCCTCTCCAGTTCGACATACAACCCCAATGTGAAGATTACTCTGCCCACCTCTCTGGGACAGCGCATTCTGGAGAAATACTACGAGAAACCGAGCAACTTTGCCGATTCGTATCATTTCATTCGTAATGTCTTTCCAGGCCTTTACTTCCGCACATCGAACGGCGAAGGCACTATGCTCTCAGTTTATGTGGGAACGCTGAACATCTTTTATCGTTATGCCGATGAGGCAGAAGACACCGTCTATAGTGCTGTCACTCGCTTTGCCTCCACGCCTGAGGTCATTCAGAGCACACACTTCGACAATAGCGACCTGACACCCCTTCTGAGTGACAACAGTTGCACATACCTGAAGACGCCTGCCGGCATTTGCACAGAAATGACCCTACCCATCGAAGACTTGTTCATGGGCAAGCATGCAACCGACAGCATAAGCCTTGCTCGCATCGTGCTTACGCGTTACAACAAAACGCAGAACGAGTATCAGTTGGGCACTCCTTCCGAATTGCTTATGGTGAGGAAGGGCGAGATGCGTAACTTCTTTGCCACCAATCAGGTTGCAAACGGACGAACGAGTTACACCACTTCCTTCAAATCCTCCGACAACACCTATTCCTTCGACAACATCTGTCGTCTGCTTGTCTATTGCAAGCGCGAATACGAGACCAAGAAGGCCGCCTACGAAAAGGGTGGAATCACAAGCGAGGAATGGAACAAGTATGTCGAGGACTGGAACAAAGTGGTGTTAGTACCCGTTACCACCAGTTCGACGACTCGCGACGGCTACACCTATCAAGTGAGCGTCAATCACGACTTGAACCTCAACAGCATCCGACTTGTTGGAGGAGATACACCCATCAAGATGCAAGTGGTGTACAGCAAGTTCAAGCATTCGGGAGAGTAATGCGCAAATCGAGCGCTTTGCTATTGAATAAAGCATAAAGAAAAGGAGGAAAAAGACTCAAACGGAGTTGTAAGTATGCGTCCGAACTATGTTGAAATAAAGACACAAGAGCAACTGGCAGAGGTGCTTGCCGGTCCCATCGATGTGCCTTTGCGACGCTTAGCCTTCCACAGCATCGACCTCCGACAGCAAGCCGAAGCCGCGCTTGCACACAAATACAGCCAATGCATCTTTCTATCCTGTCAGATGCCTCACGGCCTCAAGCGAATGTTTACCGACAGCCTCGTGTTTCCCGACATGGGCGAGCTGTTTCGCTTTCAGACGGAACTTTACACTGCCGAAACGCTGTATGACGGTTATGAAGTGGGAAAGCCTGAGACCCTGAGCAAGAGCTTCGACGGACGCGTATATAAGCACTATCTGGAACGCGGAAAACAAAGCACCGACATTAAGGAAACCCTTGCCAGAACACTTCACGACCACTCCATCAGCAATAGCCTCCACCACTTCCTCGACGACTATCGCGAGCAGGACATCATAGGAGTGATGGGCGGACACGGAATGTTGCGAACTGACGCTCACTACCGCCAGATAGCCCAGATAAGCAAGCAACTGACTGAGAAGGGAAAACTGATGATTAGTGGTGGTGGACCTGGTGCTATGGAAGCCACACACCTTGGTGCCTGGATGGCAGGACGAAGCCTTGAAGAACTCGACGAAGCATTGGCTCTCATCAGTCAAGTGCCAAGTTTCTCCGACTCCCTTTGGCTCGATTCGGCTTTCCAGATCAGGGAAAAGTTTCCACAGACACAAGGGTACAAAAGTCTTGGTATTCCCACTTGGCTCTATGGCCACGAGCCTTCAACCCCACTTGCCACACACATTGCCAAATACTTCGACAACTCCATTCGTGAGGACGGAATCTTGACCATTGCCAAAGGCGGCATCATCTTTACGCCAGGCTCGGCAGGCACTTTGCAGGAAATCTTTCAGGATGCTGTGCAGAACCACTACATGTCGTTTGGTTATGCAAGTCCGATGGTGTTCATGGACAAGGACTACTGGCAATCGGAGGTTCCCGTCTATCCGCTTATCCAAGGCCTTGTAAGCAAGGGACGCTACAAGAATCTCATCCTTGCCATAAGCGACGACTGCGACGAGATTGTGGAGGAAATCATGAGCTTCACTCCTCCGTGTGGTACCGTATGATGCGGCGTATAGCCCTTTCGCACACAGGGCAGAAGACTGGTGCCTCATTGACCTTCATCCTACATTCCTGCGTTGGGCGGTAAACGCCTTTCGACTGATAGCCTGCACCCTCATAAACCCCCACTTTAGTGTAAACGTCTTTCCCATCGGGCTGTGTGGGGATGGGTGTCTTGCGCTTGAGCATATCCTTCCACTTTGAATCGAAATCGACCAGCGTCGTGATGTTTGGTTCCCAAGGTTCTGTGTCGTCGGGATAAGGAGTCTCGAACATGTCGTCGTAGAAATACTCGTCGGCAAGTCCGCCAAAGGAATGCCCGAATTCATGCACCACTACAGGCCGGGCTGCCACATTATGAGCTGCCGACAGCACATAGCTGTTGTAAACGCCTCCACCGCCGTAGTTACTGGTATTGGCGAGGATGATGATGTGTTCGTAGGGAATGCCTGCCAGCACATCGTGAAGTCGTTGTATGCGCAAAGTAGTAAGGTATCGCGCGGAATAGAAGGTATCGAAGTGGCTTCCCAATGCCGTCTGCAACCACAAGCCCTGGTGTGGGATGGAAACTCCGCTTTCGGCCGATGGGACGGAAACTGCGATGAAGTTGAAGCGTTCCTTTTCGCTCTTGAAGGGTTCGTGGGCCAGCAACGCATCGACGGTGGTTTCGCAATCACGCAGGAAGACACCCATCTCCTCTGCAGTATAGCCTTCTGCCACGATAGCCACATTGATGCAATGGCCTTGAAAGCTTCCTCGACGCACATAACGCCAAGGTTCGATGCGCTTCGAGCCTAGGCGCTCGACGAGAATGTCTGAGGGCTTAACGCGGTGAGTAAGGCGTGCTCTCTCGCGTCTGTGCGTGTCTGTGAGGCGCAGGGTTACATCGACGGGTTGCTTAGGCATAGGCATGAGCATACAGTGCTCAAACGAGCGCCACAGCTGGGTGGCTTCCTCATAGGTCTGCCACTCCTGGAACAGCGTGGAGAACGACTGGCAATAGAGCGTGTCCCTGCCCAGCGTGTCGGTAACAAACAGCTGTCCACTGCCTTCCAAGGCAAGCTTGCCCAGGTTGACCCTACGCCCATACCACCCCGTGCTCTGCTTCATGCCTGCGAGGCTTATCACCTGCTCGCTATGATTGCCGCTCAGGGTATAGTCGAGACGCAATGTCTGGTCCTCGAAGTAGTCTTCGAAGCGCACCTGCGACCAGGCTGTCAGGGTGCCCATCAGGAGGGCTAAAAGCAGAAGGAAGTATCTTTTCATCGTTCTTTTATTTACAATACAAAGATACAAAATAATTCCGAAATACGCAAATTTCACCTATCAAATTACGGCGTTATTTAACACGAAACTTGAATTTTGCCACATGCCACATGCCACATTAAGGTGGTTTTTGAGACAAGAAGGTTGGAGAGAAGGGGTTAATAACTTGATAATCAATATATTATAATAATAGTATATTACATAGTAGTATGTAATTATACTCTCTTTTATGCGTTTTTTGGTGTCGTTTTGCTCATTTTTGCACTCAAACTTATAAAAGTGATATTGGTTGGGGGAATTCATGATTTCGCCTATTTTTGCCTATTTTGCCCTTTCCCCTTTGCCAGACTATTGAAGGTACTAAATGTGGCATGTGGCAAAAGTGGCAAAAGTGGCAAAAATTGTTCGGCGTCGGAAAAACCTCGATGAAATGGGACAAAAATGAGAGCCCCATTTGGAGCCCTCATCCCGTTGTTGTTGTAAATAAAGCAAAAAGGCTTATTTTGCCTCCTTATTGATGCCTAAAAATCCCTTGATTTTGTCCCAAATACCGCTCTTTTTCACCTCTTCAGTGCCTTTGTCGAGCAGTTCGCCTGCATCTTCCATGATGTCTTCCACCTTTTCCTTGGCGGCTTTCAGGGCTTCGCTTTGCTTCACATCCTCCACGAAGTCGGAAACCTTCTCTTTGGCATCGCCAAGAGCGTCAACAACCTTATCCTTAGCCTCTTGCAGGCTCTCGCTCTTCTTCAGCTCTTCAATCTTTTCCTTGGCAGTGTCCACCAAATCGCTAACTTTTTCCTTAGCGGCCTTCAGGTTCTCGTTCTCATTCAGGTCGTTAATCAGGCCTTCAACCTTCTCTTTGACATCTTTAACAACATTCTGGATGTCCGATTTCGGCTCTTCAACCGGCTGTGTAGCAGGTGCTTGTTCGTCTTGTGGTCTCATAGTTTTATTAATTTAATTGGTTAAGTATCTCTGCGCAAAGTTAATACAAATATTATCATTAATACACTTTTGGGCTATTTTTTTGCAGAAATGAATAACTATAAGTGGTTTTTATACCTTATTTTAGTTACTAACACACGAAAAACCTCAAAATTCTTTTGGCTTTTTGCTCGCTTAATCGTAACTTTAACTTTGTTTTAGTTACTACCGCTCGAAAAACCTCAAAATTTTTTTGGCTTTTTGCTCGCTTAATCGTAACTTTAACTTTGTTTTAGTTACTACCGCTCGAAAAACCTCAAAATTTTTTTGGCTTTTTGCTCGCTTAATCGTAACTTTGTAATACAAAAGTGAATATATCATGAAAAAGTTATTACTATCCCTGAGTTTGCTCGTCGCCTTTGGCGCATCGGCAACAAGTGCTCCGAAACAGAAGACAAGCATCGAAGAGGTGCATCCCCTCTGCTGGTGGGCAGACATGAAGAATCCGCAGTTACAAATCCTCATTCATGGCAAGAATCTGGGCAACGAAGCTGTTAGCCTCAGTCGTGAACAAAAGGTTGAACTAAAGGAGATTATTCGTCCTGAAAATCAGAACTATATAATTCTATATCTCGATACGAAAGGTGCACCTGCACAGACCTTCGAAATCAAAGTCGGGAAGAAAACCATTCCGTATGAACTAAAGAAGCGTGTGGCGGTCAATCGCAAGTCGTATGACGCCTCCGATGTGGTCTATCTGCTCATGCCCGACCGCTTTGCAAACGGCGACACCAGCAACGATGACATTCCAGGCATGAAAGAAGAGGAAGGGTGCAACCGCAATGTGCCTCTGGCTCGTCATGGAGGCGACTTGGCAGGAATGACCAACCACCTCGACTATCTGGCAGAACTGGGCATTACAGCCATCTGGCCTACCCCACTGTTCGTCAACGATATGCCTAAGGAATCGTATCACGGCTATGCCATCACCAACTACTACCTGACCGACCCACGATTTGGTTCTAACGACGACTACAAGCAGTTCGTCGAGAAAGCCCATGAGAAGGGAATAAAAGTGATTCAGGACATCGTCTTCAACCATTGTGGACGACAAAACTTCCTCTATGCCGATATGCCTCAAACCAATTGGTTCAACTTTGACGGCAAATATGTGCAATCGAGCTACAGAACAGGTGCTGTGGGCGATGTGAACTCTTCGGCCTACAACCGCAAGCGCATGGTGGACGGATGGTTTGTGGAGGCTATGCCCGATCTGGACATGCGTAACCGCCTTGTGAAAGACTATCTCATCCAAGCCTCCATCTGGTGGGTGGAATGGGCTGGAATCGACGGAATACGCCAGGACACCTACCCCTACAACGACTTCGACGCAATGGTGGAATGGTGCAATCGCATGGAACTCGAATACCCAGGTTTCAACATCGTTGGCGAAGCGTGGATTAACAACAATGTCGGGGTCTCCTACTGGCAAAAGGACAGCAAACTGGCTGCACCACGCAACTCTATGCTTCCCACCGTCATGGACTTCCCTCTCATGAGCCTGCTCAACTATGTTGTGGACGAAGAGACCGACGAATGGGACAGAGGTTATGCACGGCTCTATGAATACCTGAGTCAGGACATCGTATTTGCCGATGTCAACCATCTGCTCACCTTCCTCGACAATCACGACACAGACCGCTTCCAGAAGAACCCCGAAATGGCAAAGGACACCATTCGATACAAACACGCCCTGACCCTCCTGCTCACGCTTCGAGGCATTCCACAACTCTATTATGGCAATGAGATAGGAATGGCAGCCAACAAGAGCAAGGGTGACGGTGCACTGCGTCAAGACTTCCCTGGCGGATGGCCTGACGACAAGAGCAACGCATTCACGAAGGAAGGCCGAGACGCACGCCAGGAATGGTACTTCCGCTTTACACAAAACCTGTTGCAATGGCGCAAGAATTGCCCGGCTGTCCACTTCGGCAAACTCACTCACTTCGTTGTGCAAAAGGGTGTGTACGCCTATGCGCGACAATTCGAAGGAAAGACCGTACTCGTGTTCCTCAATGGCACCAATAGCCAACAAACCATCGACCTGACTCCATATCAGGAGGTAATACCTGCAAACAAGGCCTTCGATGTGCTTACACACCGACATGTAAAACTCGAAAAAGAGCTTAGTTTCAATCCTCGAGAAATTTTTGTGCTAGATTTTGGTGTTAATTAAATATAATAATGTAAATTTGTATGTCGAATATGATTTGAACCATGAAAAGGAAGTTTTTCATTATCATTATGTTGGCTCTGGCTTGGGGTGCTAAAGCTCAAGACTTGAAGTCTCCCGACGGAAGATTTACATTGCATTTTGCACTCAACGAGCAAGGACGCCCAACCTACCAACTGAGTTTCGAAGGAAAAGAGGTCGTCAGGACAAGCGGATTAGGCCTTGAACTCAAGAAAGAACAAGCTGGAAAGCAAGAGACATTCGACAATACACAACACACCCAGGCATCTTCCATCGACCGCAAGGCCGACCTGATGACGGGATTCACCGTAAAAGGCACCAAGCAAGCCACATTCGACGAGACGTGGAAACCCGTTTGGGGCGAGGAAAGCCAAATACGAAACCATTACAACGAACTGGCAGTAAGCCTCTATCAAGAGAAGAACGACAGAGAGATTCTCATTCGATTCCGACTCTTCAACGACGGGTTGGGATTCCGCTATGAGTTCCCTGCACAGAAGAATCTCACCTACTTCGTCATCAAGGAAGAGCACACCCAATTTGCTATGACTGGCAATCACTGGGCTTGGTGGATTCCTGGCGACTACGACACGCAGGAGTATTCCTACACCCATTCCCGCCTTTCTGAAATTCGTGGAAAGATGGACGAAGCCATCACGCCCAACGCCTCACAGACACCTGTGGGAGGGGCTTGTGTGCAAACGGCTCTCATGCTGAAGACTGACGACGGACTTTACATCAACCTCCACGAAGCCGCCTGCATCGATTATGCCACCATGCATCTCGATTACAACGAAGGCACAAAGACTTTCGAATCATGGCTTACACCTGATGTCAGAGGCGACAAAGGCTATCTGCAGACACCCTGTAGCTCGCCTTGGCGAACCATCATCGTAGGGAACAAGGGTGCAGACATCCTTGCTTCGCGAATGACGCTTAACCTCAACGAACCTTGCAAAATAGAGGAGACCTCATGGATTCATCCCACAAAGTACATCGGAGTGTGGTGGGACATGATTACGGGTAAGACGCATTGGTCGTACACCAACGATGTGACCTCCGTAAAACTCGGGCTTACCGACTACAAGAAAGTGAAGCCTAGTGGTCGGCATTCGGCAAACACGGCGAACGTGAAGCGATACATCGACTTTGCCTCCCAACATGGGTTTGATGCCGTTCTCGTGGAAGGTTGGAACGAAGGATGGGAAGACTGGTTCGGACATGAAAAGGATTATGTCTTCGACTTCGTCAGCCCTTATCCCGACTTCGATGTGGAAACCATTCACCGCTATGCTGCATCCAAAGGCGTGAAGATGATTATGCACCACGAAACCTCCTCTTCTGCACGCAACTATGAACGCCACCTCGACAAGGCTTATCAGTTTATGGTGGACAACGGTTATCCTGCCGTCAAGAGTGGTTATGTGGGCAATATCGTGCCGCGTGGAGAACACCACTATGGGCAGTGGATGAACAATCACTATCTCTATTGCGTCACCAAGGCTGCAGATTATCACATCATGGTCAATGCCCACGAAGCCGTTCGGCCGACTGGAATCTGTCGCACCTATCCTAACCTGATTGGCAATGAGAGTGCACGAGGAACAGAATACGAGGCTTTTGGCGGCAACACGGTCGAGCACACCACTATCCTACCCTTCACGCGCCTCATCGGAGGACCTATGGATTACACGCCAGGTATCTTCGAACAAGACATCTCCAAGATGTCGCCCGACAATGACTCGCACGCTCGTACCACATTGGTTCGCCAACTGGCTTTATACGTAACCCTCTATAGTCCTCTGCAAATGGCGGCAGACATCCCTGAGAACTACGAACGCTTCATGGATGCTTTCCAATTCATCAAAGACGTTCCTGTCGATTGGCAGAAGACCGTTTACTTAGAGGCAGAACCTGGAGAGGTTGTCACCATAGCCCGTAAGGATAAACATTCCGAGAACTGGTTTGTAGGCAGTACCGTTAACGCAGACGGACACACGACAAACCTGTCATTCTCCTTCCTCGACCCAAATAAGAAATACGAAGCCACCATTTACTGCGATGGCAAAGACGCTTCGTGGGACAAGAATCCACAATCGTACGTTATATATAAGAAGAAAGTAACCTCAAAGTCGAAACTAACCTTAAAGTCGGCATCAGGCGGTGGCTTTGCCATAAGCTTGAAGGCGATAAGTGGTTAACAGGTTAAAAGATTAACGGGTTAACGCCTAAAGACAAAAGACAAACAAAATATTAACATTATTATCTAATTTAACCTTAAAGTACAAAAAATGAACGAAAAGCTAAACTTCAGATGCCTACTCGCATTTCTTGTAGGTGTCTTCGCGTCGGTCAACGTACTCGCCCAAAACATTACTGTCAAGGGTCACGTGAAGGACGCACAAGGTGAGCCAATCATCATGGGTAAAGTACAGCAACAGGGCACGCAGAATGTCACTGTTACCGACATCGACGGAAACTTTACCTTGAATGCGCCTCGCGGTGCAGTGCTCGTAGTCAGCTACATGGGCTTCCAGACTCAGGAAGTCACTGCAGCACCCAGTGTTACGGTTACCCTTCAGGAGGATGCAAAAGTTCTCGACGAAGCCGTGGTCATTGGTTACGGTAAGGTTCGTAAGGCCGATGCAACTGGTTCTGTAACCGCTTTCAAGCCCGACGAACTCTCGAAAGGCATCACCACCAATCCCCAAGACATGATCATGGGTAAGATTGCCGGTGTGAGCGTAATTTCCAATGATGGTACGCCTGGCGGTGGTGCAAGCATCCGTATTCGTGGTGGTTCGTCACTGAAAGCAAGCAACGACCCTCTGATTGTCATCGACGGTCTTGCCATTGACAACAATGGTGTTCAAGGGCTGGCCAATCCTCTCTCAATGGTTAATCCTGAGGACATCGAGACCTTCACCGTGCTGAAGGACGCCAGCGCAACAGCCATCTATGGTAGTCGCGCATCAAACGGTGTCATCATCATCACCACAAAGACGGGCAAGAAGGGTTCTCCCGTAAAGGTGAACTACACAGGTAATGTAAGTGTCTCCCACGCCTATCGCAAGTATGAAGTACTCGATGGCGACCAGTTCCGCGACTATGCTACAAACCTTTATAAGGCGAACCACAACGGCAGTGCTGATGGAATGCCTGCTCTCGGTAAAGAAAACACGAACTGGACCGACCAAATATTGCGTAACGCAGTAGGAAGCGACCATCAGATTGGTCTGACTGGTGCCGTTAAGAATCTACCTTATCGATTAAGTTTGGGATTTACTGGCAAGAATGGTGTTATCAAGACATCAAAGTTCCAGCGCTTTACCAGCTCGCTGAATCTTTCTCCCAAATTCTTTAAGGAGCACCTGAGTGTGAACCTTACTGCCAAGTACATGTATGCCGAGAACCGCTATGCCGATGCTGGCGCTGCCATTGGAAGTGCTTTACGTATAGACCCCACTCAGCCTGTTCTTGACGACACTTATCCTGAGTTCGGTGGCTATTGGCAAACTATGATGAACGGTTCACGCGGAAATGACCCCAACTGGACACACATCACAAACACCAATACTCCCCAGAACCCATTGGCTCTTTTGATGAACCAAGACAATCGTGCCGAAAGCCACGCCTTCATTGGTAACCTTGAACTGGAATATAAGATTCATGGTTTCGAGGACTTGAGCCTGCATGGAAGTTTCGGCGGTGACTATTCTGCCGGTTTCCAGAAAAACATTATCTCACCCTACTCTTTTGGCAACAACTACTACGGATGGGAAGGTGTAAATCAATCCTACAAGTACAACTGGCGCGCCAATGGCTATGTTCAATATGCCCACAATTGGAATGACAAGCACAATCTCGATGTTATGGCAGGTGCTGAACTTCAGCATTTCCGCCGTCACTTCTACGACTATGGACAGGGTAATGAATGGTATAATGCCAACGGCGTTAGAATGGACATCCCCGAAGCATATTCTCCCACCCTTCGCGAAGAAAGAGAGCGGATTTTCCCACATCGTCTGGCATCATACTTCGCTCGCTTGAACTACATCTTGCTTAATCGTTATATGCTCACGGCTTCCATGCGTTTCGACGGTTCATCGTACTTCGCAAGGGGCAACCAATGGGGCAAGTTCCCTGCTCTGGCGTTGGCGTGGAAGATTAACGAAGAGAAATTCCTGCGTGACTGCAAGGCTTTGGATGAGTTGAAACTCCGTCTCGGCTATGGTGTCACTGGCCAGCAGGATTTGGGCATTGGTTTCTACTATTTGCCTCGCTACACTACTGGTAACGTCTATGCTCAGTATATGCTGGGCAACCAGAGCTACTATGCCTTCCGTCCCGAAGTGTTCAATCCCGACATCAAGTGGGAGCGCACGTTTACCTATAACATAGGTCTCGACTATAGTTTCCTGAATGGTCGCATTGATGGTGCTCTCGACCTATACTACCGCAAAACCAAAGACCTTATTTCAGACGTATATGTTGACCCAAGCGTTCAGTTCAGTAACAAGAGAATCGAAAACATCGGTTCGCTTCGCAACAGAGGTGTCGAGTTCAGCATCAATGCTCGTCCCGTTGTCACCAAGAACTTCTCTTGGACCATCGGTTACAATGTAACCTGGAACGACAACGAACTGACCGAATTGAATACAGGTGCTGCTTTCGAGCTGTCCGGCAACTCCATAGGTGCAGGTCTGAACAATCAGGTGCAAGTGAACATGGTGGGTTATCCTATCAACAGTTTCTATGTGTATCAGCAAGTTTATGACAAGAACGGCAGTCCCCTGGAAGGCGTATATGTTGACCGTAATGCCGATGGTATCATCAACGCTGATGATAAGTATGTCTATAAGAACCCAACTGCTGATGTTACGATGGGCCTGACCAACAAGTTCATCTGGAAGAACTGGGATTTGAGCTTCTCACTGCGTGCAAGTCTAAACAACTACCTCTATTACGATTTCCTTTCGAATCGTGCCAATGTGGGCTGGTCGGGTATTTACTCCAACAGCGCCTACACCAACACTACGGAAGAAGCTATTGCACTTGGTTTCCAAGGCAAGACCGACTACTACATGAGCGACTACTTTGTACGTAATGCTTCTTTCCTGCGCTGTGACAACATCACGTTGGGATATTCATTCACTCGCCTGTTCTCATCGGGTCACTACAAGGGAATCGACGGACGCATCTATGCGACTGTTTCCAATCCCTTCGTGATTTCGGGTTACGATGGAATCGATCCCGAGCGCACACACGGTACAGGTGTTGACGGCAGTGTCTTCCCACGTCCAACGACTTATACCCTTGGTCTTAAGCTGAACTTCTAAGTATTAAACGTCAATCATTCTAATACATTAATATTATGAAACTGAAAACATTCAAATACATAGTTCCTGCGGTGGCCGCCTTGGTTCTTTCGTTTGGCTTGACATCGTGCAACAATACGTTGGACCTGGAAATCGAAGACCCGCAGACTAATACCACCTACGACCCTCAGGCCATGTTGGTAAAAATATACAGCACACTGCACTTGACAGGCACAACTGGACCTGACGGAAGTGCAGACATGGCAGGCTTTGACGAAGGAAACTCTGGTTTCTATCGCCGTATCTTCGAAGCCAATGAGCTTTGTTCCGACGAATGTATCTGGACATGGCAGGGTGATGCCGGCATCCCCGAACTGACAAATCTCAGTTGGAATTCATCGCACGGATACAATGAATTGACCTACTATCGTCTGGCATACAACAACAATCTCATTAACTTCTATCTCGACCAAACAGCTGAAGACAATGACGCCCAGACACTTCAGAACCGTGCCGAAGTACGATTCCTGCGTGCTCTGTACATGAGTTACCAAATCGACCTCTTCGGTAAAGTCCCCTTCAAGGAGCATTACGATGCTGATGCTCCCGTTCAACTTTCTCGCGCTGATGCCTTCGAGTATGTTGTAAAAGAACTGAAAGCCATTAACGGAGATACCGAGGGCGCAACAGAAGTCCTGCTTGACAATGCAAACTCGAATGCGAACTATGGTCGTGCCGATAAGGTTGCAGCCAACATGTTGCTCGCTCGTCTCTATCTAAATGCAGAGGTATACACCGGTAAGGCTCAATGGCAAGAAGCTGTGAACTATGCCAACAAGGTTATCGGTAGCAGTTACAGTCTGAACAAGACCGAAAAGAATGGTTACTCAGCTTATGAGCAGCTTTTCATGGGTGACAATGGTGAGAATACTAATGCTCGTCAGGAAATCATCTTCCCCATCCGTTGCGATGTAAACTCCCGTTCGTGGAGTGGTTCCATCTATCCGATTGCATCGACTACAGGCGATGGAACTCCTACTCAGGGTTTGGCCGCTGCACAATGGACTTGTAACCGTGCTCGCGAGGCTATGGTAGCAAAGTTCTTCTCTGATTTCAATAATGTGCCTATGGTTAATGACCCACACGAGGTAGCAAAGGCAGCTAAGGACGACCGTGCCCTGTTCTTCTCCGGAGCAGCTGATGACGGCTCGAAACAACGCACCATCAGCACAGAAGAAAAGACTACTTTTGCAGCAGGTCTTGGCATCATGAAGTGGAGCAACATTCATGCAGCTGATGGCTCGTTCACCGATGCCAGTTGGCCCGACACAGATATTCCTCTCCTTCGCGTTGCAGAAGCCTATTTGACACTGGCTGAGGCCAACTATAGAATGGGTGGAGAGAACAGTATCACACTGAACGCCATCAATGAACTGCGCAACCGTGCACATACAGAGCCCCTTACCGAGGTTAAGGAGCGTGACATCATCGACGAATGGTGCAGAGAGTTTTATTTCGAAGGCCGTCGTCGTAGCGACCTGATTCGCTTTGGTCTATTCACCTCTGGTTCATACTTGTGGGATTGGAAGGGTGGCAGCTATACTGGTAATGGTGTGAGCAGCATCTATAACCTTTACCCCATTCCCGCCAGGGCACTTAATAATAATGTTAAGCAGAATCCAGGCTATTAATCAATTGATAATTTATAATTGAAAAATGACAATTATGAAAAAGATATTTTATTCGTTGCTGATGGTCAGCATGGCATTGTTCTTTGCAGCATGTGATGAGGACCGTGACAGCAATCCAACGCTGCAAGACGCTCCCACGTTTGTGCTCAATACGCCGGCGTTTGCTGCCAACAATGTATATAGTCTGGCCAATTCCGATTATGTGGTCCTGACCACTTCTCAGCCCGACTATGGTTTCCCCGCCTCTACGGTATACACCGTGAATGTTAGTCTCGATGGTGAGAACTTCACTCCGCTGGCAACTACCTACACCACTGCAAAGATGCAGGTTCCCGCAAGCGAACTGAATGAGATGATTCTCTCTCTGGCAGGCGATGCTGACCTCTCGAATCCCATCCCTGTTTACATCAAGCTGACGGCTCACATCTACGGCAATCCCGACCTGGGTGTTTCCGAATCTAATGTGATCACGCTACCTGCTGTTCAGGCCTTCGTTCCTGAAGTTACTATCGAACTACCCACGAAGATGCACATTGTCGGTGCCTTCCCTGCTTCCGATGGTTGGAGCAAGTTCGTACCTCTGCATCCCGCATACAGTCAGGATGGTTGGTTCTATGGCGTTGTATATCTCCCCGATGGTGCTGAATTCAAGGTTAATCCTGATGCAGTTTGGGCTGGTAACGACAAGGGCTTTGGACAGGTAACAGCTGTGGACAATGCCAATGCAGGTTTCCAAAGTGCCGATGCAAGCAACGATGCCGCCAACATGAAGGTTACCACTGGTGGTTGGTACAACGTTATCGTCAAGACTAAGGTTGCCAATGGCGCAATCAACTATACCGTTGAAATCAACGAGGCTAAGGTCTATGTGATTGGAGCTGCCGAAGGTGGCAATTGGGGCAAGATGGAAGAATGGCGCTTCACCGCTCCTGCTGGTGATGGCGAATGGACTTCTCCTGCTTTTGCTGGTTCTGGCGAACTTCGCATGTTCGTTGACTGCGGTATCGACTGGTGGAAGACCGAGTTCACCATCAAGAGCGACGGCACACTGTACTATCGCGACGTTGATATACCTAACAATTGGGCCGAAAGCATAGGTGAGGATTACTCACAGCAAGTATCTGCTGGTCAGAAGGCTATCCTCAACTTCACGGCTGAAACGGGTCGCGTAGAATAATAACCTTTTAAAGTAAGAACAACTATGAAAAAGTTATTTTTATATGCAAGTATCCTCGTAGCATCAATGGCGTTTACTGCCTGCGATGAGGACTATACCGACTGGGCCGATCCACAGGCCTATGCACAGGAAGACCCTGCAGCAGCATATGGACTGAACATCACCGAAGGTAGCCAATCCAATTTTGTGATGGCAGAAGCTCCTGAACAAGTAGAACTTGTAGCTGTCAGCTCAGACAACGAGAATATCTCGAAATTGATACTGAACTCAGTTACAGTCTTCGGCGAGAAGGTGCCTGCCACCTTGGAGAATGGTGTTATCAAGGTTGATGCATTCTATCTCGACTCTCTTGTTGAAGTTAAGACATTTGACCGCTCTTCTACACCTCACGCATTCGATGTTGTTGTTGATGTAGCAGCAAAACTTGTTACCGGTGAGGCAAAGACCTTCCAAAAGACGACCGCAGCCAGTGTAACTCCACGTCCTACTCCAGAAAAAGACGAGAAAGGCTACGCAATGTTAGGTCAGTGGCAAGGTTGGAATCCCTCCGAGCCTACTTGGATGACCGAGGTTGAGCCTGGTGTATATCAAGCAACTGTTACAACCACTGACGATGGTAGTAATTGGTACAAGTTCTATCAAGGCTCAGGCTTTGGCGAGGGTGACTTCGCTTGGGATGCAGTAGCTCTTGGATGTGCCATTAATGGCGACGATACCACTCCCAACCTTGTGGTATGGAACAATGACCCCATCTTTGGTGGCTTCCAGACTCCTGTTATCACAGGTGCTGGCAAATGGCTTATCACGCTTGACATGAACAAGATGGTTTACTCTTATGTTCCTTATACTGAGAATCTCTGGTATGCTGGTGATGCTAACGGTTGGAGCTTCTGGCCACTGGTAAAGGTGGGTGACCACTTCGAAGGTTACTACTACATCTATCTGGCTGACAACGCTTCGACTTGGGGCTTCAAGTTCACCACCACTCCTGACTGGAACAATCCTCAGTATGGTGCTGGTGATGGCGAAGGTGTGATTGCTATCGATGGTGGTAACTGCAACCTGCCCTCTGGCAATGAGTCTGGCTTCTACAAGCTTATTGTAAACACCGACAACCTGACATTCTCAGTTGAGCCCATAAGTCAGTTGTCACTCATTGGTTCGGCCATAGGTGCCAATGCCTGGAGCGACGACTTCGATCTGAGGTTCAACACCGAGACAATGGCTTGGGAAGGCACGTATGCCGTTAACGACGGAGAGTTCAAGATTCGTGCCAACCACGACTGGTCACTCTCTTGGGGTGGCTCGCTGGATGCCATGACTTCGCAGAATGGTGCTAATCTGCCCATCTCGGCTGGAACGTACAAGTTCTCGTTCAAGCCCAACTGCGACGGACAGGGCGTACTGACTATTGAGGCTCAATAATCAGACACAATTTATCATTAACTAAAGGGGGCGGGCACCACTGCCCGTCCCCTTTTATTTCATCACATGGCTATGAAGAAAAGATTACTTACTACCCTACTCCTCCTCTTGGCTCTTGGTGCTTTGTCAATTGTCAATTATCAATTGTCGATTAGCAAAGCGAGTGCTCAATCGGAGGTTATGTTACAGGGCTTTTATTGGGACAGTTACAGCCAGACGCGCTGGACAAAGTTGGAGAAGCAAGCCGAAGAACTGGCTCAATACTTCGATTTGATTTGGGTGCCCAACTCAGGCTATTGCGGTGATTCGAATAACATGGGCTACCTACCCCTCTATTATTTCCAACAGAACTCTTCATTCGGAACGGAAGCAGAGCTTAGGAGCATGATTAAGACCTTCAAAGAGAAGGGACTGGGCACTGTAGCAGACATAGTCATCAACCACCATAACACCAACGGGTGGTTTGGTTTCCCTGCCGAGACTTACAACGGTGAGACTTATCAGTTCCTATCAACTGACATCTGCAAGAACGACGATGGAGGTTCCACCCTCTCCCAAGCTAATAGTCAAGGCGTATCATTGTCTGGCAACAACGACACGGGAGAAGACTGGTCGGGTACGCGTGACCTTGACCACAAGTCGGCAAACGTGCAACGCATAGTCAAGGCATACCTATCTTTCTTACTCAACGACATTGGTTACACAGGCTTTCGCTACGATATGGTAAAGGGGTATAGCGCTTCGTTTACTGCCGATTACAATACCAGTAGTAAACCTGCCTTCTCCGTTGGCGAATGCTGGGATGGAAGTACAACTATCAAGAACTGGATTAACGGAACAAAGGTTGACGGGAAACCCACATCCTCGGCTTTCGACTTCCAGTTCCGCTATCGTGTACGCGACGCCATCAATCAGAACAACTGGACGCTGTTGTCTGCTTCCACACAAGGCGATGCTGGTAAGCCCCTTATCTATGACGTGAACTATCGTCTTTATGCAGTAACCTTTGTTGAGAACCACGATACAGAATACCGTTCTGCCAGTGCCCAGCAAGACCCCATCAAGGGGGACACGCTTGCCGCCAATGCCTACCTCTTGGCTATGCCCGGCACACCATGCGTCTTCCTCAAACATTGGTTGAATGCCAAGAGCGACCTAAAGCGCATGATATCGGCTCGTAAATTGGTTGGAATTACTAATACAAGCACCTATGAGGTGAAGGCCAGCCAGGCGATGTATTATGCAGTGGAAACGACGGGAAACAACGGGAAACTCATCTGTGTTGTGGGCAAAACGCCAAAGGCCTACTCTGTTCCTTCGGGTTACACTCAAGCATGTTCCGGAACTGATTTCATCTATTACATCCCCAATGAGCTTGCTTCGCAATGGGCAGCCATCGAAGAGCACATCCAACAGGAGGCACAACAACCTGATGGTTTCAAGCCTCACAGTGCCACCATCTACGTACGTGATGAGCTGAGCTGGAGCCGAATGAACTTCTACATTTGGGATAGCGACGATAATACCCAACTCAACGGCGGATGGCCTGGCAAGCAAATCACGGCAACCAAGAAGGTGGGCGACTACACATGGTACTACCAGACTTTCAACATCAACTCGGCTGACTACTATGTGAATGTGGTCTTCTCTACGGGTACAGGGAGTCCTCAAACCGTGGATGTGACGGAAATCTCGGAAGACAAATACTTCGTAATCAAGAGCACACAAGCAGGTTCGAAGTATATCGTCGAGGAGGACAAAGTTACGAGTGTGGAAGCAATTGACGATACGAGGGCAAGCGATGGTGCCATCTATGACTTGTTGGGACGTCGCTTAAATGCTCCCAAGAAAGGAATTTACATTCAGAATCACAAAAAGTACCTTGTAAGATGAAACAGAAACCTAATCTTTCATTCTGGAAACTTTGGAACCTGAGCTTTGGCTTCTTTGGTGTGCAGATAGCCTATGCCTTGCAATCAGCCAACATCTCACGCATCTTTGCCACTCTGGGAGCCGACCCTCACTCGCTCAGTTACTTTTGGATATTGCCGCCTTTGATGGGCATCCTGGTGCAACCTATAGTCGGCACACTTTCCGATAAGACTTGGACACGTTTTGGTCGACGCATTCCCTACCTCTTTGTCGGAGCTGCTGCGGCTGTGCTCGTTATGTGTCTGCTGCCCAACGCCGGTTCGCTGGGACTTGCGGTAGGAGCCGCTATGACTTTTGGTTTAGTCGCCCTGATGTTCCTCGACACAAGCATCAACATGGCCATGCAGCCCTTCAAGATGTTGGTTGGCGATATGGTGAACGAAGAACAGAAGGCCAAGGCTTACAGCATCCAGTCGTTCCTATGCAACGCTGGCAGTATCGTGGGCTTCATCTTCCCATTCTTCTTCACTTGGATTGGTATCAAGAACTATGCCGAAAAAGGTGTTGTGCCCGATTCGGTTATCTGGTCATTCTACATTGGTGCTGCCATTCTCATCTTATGTGTGCTTTACACCACATCGAAGGTGAAGGAATGGAATCCCGAAGAATATAAAGAGTACAACCCCGTTTCGGAGGAAAATGAGACGAAGGCAGACTGGTTTACCTTACTGAAAAACGCTCCTTCAACCTTCTGGACTGTTGGTCTTGTACAGTTCTTCTCATGGGCAGCTATGCTGTATATGTGGAACTATACCACAGGAGCTATTGCCGAGACAGTATGGGACACCACTGACGCCTCGAGTCCTGCCTTTCAGGAAGCCGGAAACTGGGTAGGAATTTTGTTCGCCGTGCAGGCGGTGGGTAGTGTGCTTTGGGCACTCGTGCTTCCGCAATTCCAAAATACCAAGGTTGCCTACTCACTCAGTCTCGTCCTGGGTGCTATCGGCTTCTGCATGGTGCCATTTATCCACAACCAGTATCTGCAGTTCCTGCCCTTCCTGCTCATAGGTTGCGGTTGGGCTGCTATGTTGGCTATGCCCTTCACCTTCGTGACGAATGCCTTGCAAGGCTATGGACACATGGGTGCCTACCTTGGGCTCTTCAACGGCACCATCTGCATCCCACAGATTGTGGCTGCGCTGCTGGGCGGTGTGATTCTCTCGCTTGTAGGCAGTCATCAATCCACCATGATGATTGTGGCAGGAGTACTGTTCCTCATCGCTTCACTTTGCGTGGTTATCATCAAACGCAAGTGACGAGGAGCGATTGCTCAATCATCGCATCCCGATAGTATCAATCATCGGTCAGAGGTTGTACAACCTTTGGCCGATGGTTGTATATATCCCCAAGCGATGGTTGTATATATCTTCAGACTGGGATTAATAAAGCATCGCCCCACGCATTAGTTTGCATGAGGCGATGTACTATTAATCTATGGTTGCCGCTTAACTTAGAAAGGCAGTTCTCCTTCGTCAGATTCTGCACCGAAAGGCGTAGCATCAGGAGCGGGATCAGCAACAAAGGGAGCAGGATTGGGCGCGGGAACGCCATCTGGCATAGGAGCTGCATCGGGTGCCGGAGCTTGCACATTGCGATCGACACGGAAGGCGCGAATGGAGTTAAACCAACGACCATTATACTCATGAGCATCGATGTCAAAAGAGACGGTAAGCATTTCACCAGCTTGTATGTTAAGTTGTTGGATGCGTTCTACGCCAAACACCTCGAAACATATCTTCTTTGGGTACTGCTCCTGAGTCTCTAAGACATAGGAGGCTACTTTCCACTCCGAGCCACTGCGCTGGCTCACACCACTGCGCTCAGGCAATACGGCAATAATTCTTCCTGTAATATCCATATAAAAGGTATAAAAAGTTTAACGGTTTATTGTTTTACGAATGCAAAGATACAAATAAATGCTAAGAATTAAAAATTAAAGTTAAAAAATAAAATTAAAAGTTGCTCTTTACTTGTACGTTTCAATAAGAATGCTTACTTTTGCGTAGCAAATTATAAACACAAAAGAAATCATTAAATAAATAGTATGAAATTCGTTGTTTCCAGTTCGGCCCTCTACAGCCGCCTCGCTGCTGCCAGCAAAGTAATGACAGCCAAAAACAGTATGCCCATCCTCGACTGCTTCCTGTTCGATATCCGCAATGGGAAGGTTACCATTACGGCTTCAGACGGGGAGAAGTATTTCGTAACCAGTGTACCCTTGGTTGATAGTGACAATAACGCCCAGTTCTGCATTACTGCAAAGACTATCATGGACTCGATGAAGGAGTTGGCTGAGCAGCCTCTAACCTTCGACTATAATCCCGAATCCCATGAGTTGCAGGGCATACACCAGACGGGTAAGTTCTCAGTAATGACATTCGACGCTACCACCTACCCCGCCCAGCAGCCTTTGAACGACGGTTGTACCGTGCTTGAGCTGAACAGCAACGTATTGCTGACAGGTATCAACCGCTGCCTATTTGCCACTGCCAACGACGAGATTCGCGTGGTTATGACTGGTATCTACGTCGATGTTCATACTGAAGACATCACCTTCGCCGGTACCGACGGACGCAAGTTGGTTCGTTACATCAATCGCGAGGTGAAGCCAGGTTTGGAGACCAACTTCATCCTGCCCAAGAAAGTGGCAGCTATCCTGAAGAACGTCATGCAAAAAGACGTGCAGATCACCATTTCCTTCGACAACGAGAAGGGCTTAGTACACAGCGAAGACTTCGATATGTTCTTCCGTCTTGTTGAAGGACGCTATCCTAACTACAACGGCGTTATCCCCACCAACAATCCCTATGTGGCAACAGTTGACCGCGCAAGCCTTATCTCTGCCTTAAAGCGTATCTCGGTATTCTGCAACCAATCGAGCGGTTTGATGAAACTTCAACTCGAGAACAACCAGATGAGACTGACGGGTGAAGATAACGACTACTCCACTCGCGCCGAGGAGAACCTCATGTGTGATTATCAAAGCGATCCCATCAGCATTGGTTTCTCTTGCATATTCCTCATCGAGATTGCCAATATCATGGAAGGCGAAGCACTGACCATCCAATTGGCCGACCCCAGCCGTCCAGGCGTGGTTATTCCCGCCGAGCAGCCCGAGAACGAAGAGACTCTGATGCTGCTCATGCCCATGATGCTGAACGACTAATATTTAAGAGGAGTTAAAAGGGAGTTAAGCCCTATGGGCTGGAGTTAACGCTCTTTGAGCGAGGTATTAAAAGGCCAACTTTAATAGAAAAAGTGCATCACATTAAGCCCTATCGTCGTGAGCAAAGCGAACTAACTCCCTCGAACGCAGTGAGAATAACTCCCTCATAATACTTTAAATGAAATGGATTTAAACCTCAAACGCCCATTGGTAATATTCGACTTGGAGACAACCGGGTTGGATATTGCCACTGCGCGTATTATACAGATTTCCTACATCATCGCCCGTCCCGACGGCAGTGAAGAACCTCACAACTATTTGGTCAACCCTGGTTGCCCTATTCCAAAAGAGATTGTGGGGCTCACAAGCATTACCGACGAGATGGTCAAAGACAAGCCTACTTTCAAGGAATTAGCACCGAAGCTGGCTCAAGACTTTGCTGGTTGTGACTTTGCTGGTTTCAACAGCAACTGCTACGATGTGCCCTTGCTTTGCGAGGAGTTCTTGCGTGCTGGTATTAATTTCGACTTCTCCAATACCTATTTCATTGATGTATGCAACATCTTTAAGAAGATGGAGAGACGTAATCTGGCAGCTGCCTATAAGTTCTATTGCGGCAGGAAGATGGAGGAAGATTTCCAAGCTCATTTGGCCGACCAAGACACGGCTGCTACATGGGCTGTTCTCAAAGCACAGTTAGATATGTATGCTCCTGGTCGTCAGGAAGAACCTGAGCGACAATTGGAGAACGATGTAGAGAAGTTGGCTGAGGTTAGCCAAATCGGTCGTCCAGCTTTGGACTTTGCAGGCCGTGTCGTTTTGGATGACGAGGGTAATGAAGTCATCAATTTTGGTAAATACAAAGGGGTAAAGGTAAAGGAAATCTTTCCTCGTGACTCGGGTTACTATAGCTGGATTATGCAAGCCGACTTCACGCTCAACACCAAACAGGTGTTCAAACAGCTTTGGCTAAAGTATGCTCGGAAATAATCTGGAATATTAAGATTAGGGATTAGAGATAATGCTTAAAGGGAAAAAGATAGTATTGGGCATCACTGGCAGCATTGCTGCCTACAAGGCTTGCCTCATTATTCGAGGCCTTATCAAGCGTGGAGCCGAAGTGCAGGTTGTCATTACCCCTGCAGGCAAGGAGTTTATTACTCCCATAACCTTGAGTGCATTGACCTCGAAGCCAGTTATCAGCGAATTCTTTTCCCAACGCGACGGTTCATGGCATAGTCATGTTGACCTCGGTCTTTGGGCCGACGCCATGCTCATTGCTCCCGCTACAGCATCGACCATAGGAAAGATGGCTCACGGCATTGCCGATAATATGCTCATCACAACCTATCTCTCAATGAAGGCTCCCGTATTCGTGGCTCCAGCCATGGATTTAGATATGTTCGCCCATCCCTCAACACAAGAGAATCTGGCCACTCTGTGTCAGCGTGGCAACCACATTATCGAACCTCAGAGTGGTGAACTGGCAAGCCATCTTGTTGGTAAAGGACGCATGGAAGAACCTGAGAACATCATTCGCGTTCTCGACGAATTCTTCTATGAGAAAGACCTGGTAGGACAACGCATTATGATTACAGCTGGTCCTACCTATGAACGCATCGACCCCGTTCGTTTCATTGGCAACTACTCAAGTGGAAAGATGGGGATTGCTCTTGCCGAGGAATGTGCTAAGCGCGGCGCCGAAGTTGAATTTATTGCTGGTCCGATGTCGCATTATCCCGAACACTCGAACATACATATTACTGCTGTAGAGAGTGCAAAGGAGATGTACCAAGCTGCAATCCGTATCTTCCCCACATGCCAAACGGGAATTCTTTGTGCGGCTGTGGCTGATTTCACACCCGATAAAGTGGCAAACACGAAGATAAAGCGAGAAGGCGATGACCTTGTACTCCGTCTGCGTCCGACCCACGACATTGCTAAAGCACTGGGCGAAACGAAGAATGATGGCCAGCGTTTGGTAGGCTTTGCTTTAGAAACCAACAACGAAGCCACAAACGCTCAAGAGAAACTTCAACGAAAGAATCTCGATTTCATTGTCCTCAATTCTTTGCGAGACAAAGGGGCTGGCTTCCAACACAACACCAATAAAATCACCATCATTTCGGCACAAGGGCAGAAAGCTTTCCCTTTGAAGTCAAAGGCCGAAGTCGCAAAGGATATCATTGACGAATTGGCAAGACTGGGATAAAAGGTTAGAATAAGATGAATAACACATGGACATATAGAGCAAGGATGAAAAGAATGTGGCGCGTGCTGCTTTCTCTTTTTCTTGTGTTCTCCTTCCAACAATCTCTTAACGCGCAAGAGTTACAGGCCAAAGTTGTCATCAATACAGCTCAGCTCTCTAACACCAAGACTGAAATCTTTGATGCCTTGAAGGAGAAGATGGAAGCATTCTTCAATGACCATCAATGGACCGACCTTCAGTTTCGTGACCGAGAACGCATAGAATGTAACTTCAATATTACTGTTAGCAGTTGGGACGAATCACAAGGCATGATTAAGAGCACCTTGCTCATGACATCCAGCCGACCTGTATTCAACAGTTCTTATAACACCACTCTTTATAGTGTCCGCGATGGTGATTTCCAGTTCAACTTCCAACCAACCGACCAACTAGAGTGGAATCCTGAATATGTCGATAATAACCTGACGGCAATGATGGCTTATTATGCCTATATGATTATTGGCTATGACATGGACGCGATGTCGCCATTGGGCGGAACCAAGTATCTGCAGACAGCTGAAAACATTGTCACCAATGCCCAAAGCCTTGGATTCCCAGGATGGTCATCATTCAGTGATACGAAGAACCGTTTTGGACTCCTCAACGATTATCTTGACGGTTCGATGGAAGATTATCGGCAACTTGTCTATAAATACCATCGCGAAGGACTCGACCAAATGGCCGACAATGTCGAAACGGGACGCAAGGCCATAGCTGAAGCTTTGGAATTGCTTGAAGCTTCGAAAGATGCTCGGACCATGAGCCAGCTCCCTGTGCTCTTCACCGAATATAAACGTGATGAGTTGGTAAATATTTTCAGCGGCAAAGGTACCAGTCAGGAACGTGAAACCGTGTATGACATACTGTTCGGAATCAATGCTTCCCTCAGTGAATATTGGGACAAGATAAAGCAGTAATTACGAGTCACGAATTCCGATGCTCACTACCCTCCACATACAGAACTACGTACTTATCGACAGTCTCGACATTAACTTCGATAAGGGTTTCTCTGTGATTACAGGCGAAACTGGAGCGGGAAAGAGTATTCTCTTGGGAGCCATCGGATTACTGCTTGGCCAACGTGCCGACATGCGAATGTTAAAGGCTGGTGCACAACGCTGCATCATCGAAGCCCACTTTGACCTTTCCCAATACGACTTCCAAGAATACTTTACAAGCCACGAGCTCGACTTCGACGGACAAGAATGTATCATACGTCGTGAAATCTCTGCTTCAGGAAAGTCAAGAGCTTTCATTAATGACACCCCAACTTCGCTCAACGACCTGAAAGAGTTAGGCGAGCAACTCATCGATATTCACAGTCAGCATCAGAGTCTTTTGCTCAATAAGGAAAATTTCCAACTCCAAGTACTCGACGCTATAGCACAAGATAGCAAAGAGCTTTCAACCTATAAACAACTATACAAAGCCTACACTCTAGCGAAAGCCAAACTGGAGCAGGCCGAACAACAAGCCGAACGTGACAAGAATGAGGAAGACTATTTGAGTTATCAACTATCTCAACTGACTGACGCACAACTGGAAGCCGACGAGGAAGAGCTATTAGAACAGGAACTCTCGACATTGGAACATGCCGAAGACATCAAATCTGCTCTTTATCAAAGCTACGCCCAACTCGACAATGAGCAAGGCATTATCGACCAGTTGCGTGAAACAACGCGCCGCATTGAATCATTATCGTCAGTGTATGCACTTGCGCAAACACTTGCTGAACGCTTAGACAGTTGTTATATCGAACTACGCGATATTGCCCGTGAAGTGGAAACAAACATGGAGCGTGTCGACTATGACCCTGCACGACTGGCAGAGGCGAGCCAACGCATGTCGTTACTCCATGACTTAAAGCAGAAGTTCCATGCCGACGACATCGCTCAGCTTATTATCATTCGCGATGACCTTCAGGAAAGGCTATCTGCCATAGAGAATAGCGATGCCAACCTTGCGGCACTACGCCAACAAGTAGAACAACTCGAAGGTCAACTGCGTCAGGCTGCCCATGTACTTTCAGAACTCAGAAGTCAGGCCGCCCGTCGGGTTGAGAAAGAAATGTGTCAACGACTCGTTCCATTAGGAATGCCCAATGTACAGTTCCGTGCTGACATCCATTCCGATGCATCCTTCTCTCAATCTGGATGTGACAAAGTAACCTTCCTGTTTAGCGCAAACAAGAATGTGGCACTCCAACCTCTTTCCCAGGTTGCCAGTGGTGGTGAGACGGCTCGTTTGATGCTTGCCTTAAAAGCGATGATTAGTGGAGTTGTGAAACTACCAACCATTATATTCGATGAAATTGACACTGGCGTTTCGGGTCATATCGCTGAGAAAATGGCAGAAATAATGAAAGAGATGGGCGATGGATGCAACAGGCAAATCATTTCCATAACCCACTTACCACAGATTGCTGCTATGGGCAGTAGGCACTACCGCGTCTTCAAAACTGATGACAACGATGTAACAACAAGTCATATCGTACTACTCAACGATGAAGAACGTATAGAGGAACTCGCTCGTATGCTTTCTGGCTCAACACTCACACAAGCAGCCATTGACAACGCCAAAGCATTGCTAAGAATTGAAAAATGAAAGAAATGATAACATCAAAACGTAATATTACATTACTGTGCATGTTTATTCTTGCACTCCAACCTTCTATCGCAGCAGGCCCGAAATGGGTGAAACAAGCCACCAAGAGTATGCTTACCCTGCACGCTATACAGCAACGCGGTGACACACTCTCAGCAAATGCCTTTTTTATTGATGAAGACGGCACTCTGGTTGCCCCTTTCAAGCCCATTCAAAACGCACGTTCTGCATGGGTAACCGATGACTCGGGCAACCGATTTGAAGTCAACCGTATCCTTGGTTTTAACTCCACATATGACGTTGTTCGCCTCCATGCCGATATGGGAAAGAAGAAATCAGCTTGCCTTCCCATTGCTACGAGTCAACCAACGAAAGGCCAAGCGCTCTACCTCATGCCACAAGCCAACGCGGATGAAGTAACACAAGTTGAACGGGCAGGCGACTATGGCTATTATACCCTTCAATCTCAAGCCAATCCCTCAGCGTCAGGCACACCCGTTATAAATGCCGACGGACAGATTGCTGCCATTCTCCAAGCCCCTGTCAGTGCGGCAAAAGCACCGAACTATGCACTCGATATTCGCCTTGCCCAATCGCTCAGCATTAGAGCCATCGATGCAAACCACAACGATCTGCGTCAATGCGGCATTCCCAAACAACTCCCTGCCGACGAAGCACAGGCAACGAGCTTCCTCTATCTTTCCAATTCCCTCGATGCCCCCATGCGTCAAGCCTATGCAGAGCAGTTTATCCAATTGTTCCCTCAAAGCGTTACAGGTTATGTGCAAAAAGCTGAAACCCAAGCGCTCGAACGGTTATACGCTCAATCATTCCAAACCTATGATGAAGGCATACGCCAAAAGACAGGCCATGATGACGAAATCCTTTACTCGCGCTCGCGCGTAATATATAATAATGTATTACAGAGCCCACAGGAACTTCCTGAGAACTGGACACTCCAGCAAGCGCTTACAGACATTGAGGCTGCTAAAGCCGTTAATCCCCTGCCACTTTATTCGCTACATGAAGCCAATATTCGCTATGCCTTAAAACAGTATGCTGAAGCCTATGACATATATATGGGCATTACCCGTACCCCCATGCGAACGCCTGAACTCTTCCTATATGCTTGGCAATGCCAGCAAGCCATGGGAGCCGACAATCAGGCACTTCTTGCCCTCAATGATAGCGCTGTAGCTTTCTTCAGCAAGCCTTATACCGCCGAAGCTGCACCCTATTTGCTTCTGCGAAGTCAAACCCTTCAGGAACTTGGCCGTGTGCGCGAAGCCATTAGTGACCTCAACGACTACGAACACCTTGCACCCAATCAAGTAACTGCCAAATTCTACTACCAACGCGAACAGCTTGAAGTGCAAACTCGTATGTACGCCCCTGCTGTCAACGATATCCAACGCGCCATCCAACTTCAACCCGAAGAACCACTGCTTCATGCCGAATTAGCCGCCCTTCTTTTCCGCCTGCGCGACCTCGATGGTGCCATCAATGCCAGCAAACGAGCCATCAGTCTTGATGACACGTTCCCCGATGCCCACCGTCTTCTTGGTGTATGTCTGCGCGAGAAAGGCGACAAAGCAGGTGCACGTCAACATCTTCAACGCGCTGTTGAGCTTGGCGACACGATGGCTAAAGACATTCTGGAGAAACTATAATACCAGCCCCCTCCCCGCTCCCCCGAGGGGAAGAGCCTTGTAAAGCAGAAATTAGTACATCGAAAATGATAAATGACTAAATCGTCAATTCGTCAATTCGTCAATTCGTCAAAACATAAGGTCCTGGTAGCGCTTAGTGGCGGTGCCGATTCTGTGGCATTGCTGCGTTTACTTTGTGCCCAAGGAAGCGATGTTGAAGCCTTACATTGTAACTTTCACTTGCGGGGAGAAGAATCGAATCGCGATGAAGCTTTTGTCACCCAACTTTGTCAGAAGCTCGACGTTCCACTTCATATTCAACATTTCAAGACACTTGAGTATGCTCGCGAACGAGGCATCAGCATCGAGATGGCTGCACGTGAACTCCGATACGAATGGTTCGAGGAAATGCGTCAGCAACTTAATGCAGATTATATAGCAGTTGCCCATCATCAGGACGACCAAGCCGAAACCCTACTTCTTAATCTCATACGTGGTACTGGTTTGCGCGGGCTTGCCGCTATGTCTCCTTGCAATGGCCACATCATCCGTCCTATGCTTGATATGTCAAAGAAAGAGATACTACAATATCTTGCTGACATTCACCAGGACTATGTTACCGACTCTTCCAATCAGGAGCGGGATGCCCTACGCAATCGACTGCGACTTGACGTCATCCCACTTTTGCGCGATATAAACCCACAGGCAACCCAACATATCGCTGAAGCGGCAAAGCACGTGCGTGAAGCCCTTCCTTACTATTTCAAAGGCATTGAAGAAACAAGCTCCATCACTTCATCACTTCTTCACGAACGTCTTCGCGGTCTTTGTTTCACCCCCACACAGGAAGCCGACATACTCAATTGTCATCGTAATGGAGCCTACTTTGAGAGTCCCACTCATCGTGCCACCATACACCAAGGACAGTTACTGATTGAAGAGAAGAAAGAGCATCCCAAACCAACAATCACCACACGAATTGTACAAGTCGAAAATCCGATGCAGTGGCTCAATTCTCAACCAAAGAATCCTCACATTGCTTACTTCGATTCCGATACCGTATGCCAACCACTAACTTTTCGGCATCCCCGTCGTGGCGAGCGGTTCCAGCCCTTTGGCATGAATGGGAAAAGTCGCCTTATCAGTGACTATCTCACCGACCGTCACCTCAATATCTTTGAGAAACAGCGCCAGTGGTTGCTCTGCGATTCATCCGACCAAGTCCTTTGGGTAGTGAACCGTCGTACAGACCATCGCTTCCGTATCACCCCCACCACTCATAACATCCTTATAGTCGAAACGAAAGAAGGACAAAAAAATAAATAAATATATTGACCAATCAAACATTAGGCAAAACCTCTATATCATTCAACTTATTTTCAAATGATTTAGTGTTATTGTCAAAGGCTTCCTGTCATATTGCTAAATAAACTAATCTTAACGCACAACCACATTTGTCTTATTGCTAAACTTCTTTGCGTTATTGCATAATACACCCTTAACTTACTGGAAAAAGTCCTTTGTCTAATCGATGTAGGAGCAAATGAAATAATCGTATAAGAATTGGAATCTATAATTGATTATAAAAGCATTAAACTGTTAATTAGATTTACGCTTGTCGAACAAATGAAATTCTTGTGCTTTACATTAAAGTGCCTATTTCTATTTACGAAATAAATTAACTTGAACTAGGCATTTTCCTTTATTTCTTAGAACATAGGAAAACTTTAACATTTGCATTGATTTTCAACACCTTTGCCCTAAAATATTAACATTGCAATGAGGGGTATAAGACTTTGCTGTTGACTCTTCGAAAAAAAACATATTTATATGTTATTTACTTTACAAAATATTTTGTAACTTTGCACTCAGATAAGTATATCACGTCCTGACAGCGGTCGGGACAATGCATAAATTAAAGAAGCATCGTGCTCATCTTGTCTAACTGAAACCTGAGAAATTTCAATAAGACAAATACAAGATGAATATGATGGCTATGCGTGTGTTAAGCGTAGTCTGCTGTCACTTACATCTATTTGTCTGGTTTTCTCAGGACCACAGTTAGGAGATGTAAAACAACAGATTACGCTTTTTTGTTTTGCATAATGATTTTGAAACAAAGTTAGTCCTGTATAATAGGCAAATAAGCATGCGCAGATGAGACGAAAGTTCACCTTTGATGAGAAGATAAACGTGCTCACTCTGCTGTTCAGTGGAGCGAGCAAAGCCAGTCTTGCTCGCATGATGAAGATAGATCGCCGGGACATATCCATGTGGGAACTACGTTTTCACAACTATGGCATACATGGTTTGAAGCGCCTCCATCGGATAAACTTTCCGGAAGAGTTCAAGCAGGAAGTACTTTCCTCCTATCAACAAGGCGGAATATCCATGCGTCAGTTGGCTGCCGACTACAACATTTGCTATTACACGCTAAGGAACTGGCTTCGAGAAGAGAGAACTAATGAGAAATAATAACAAATATACACTAACTAAAAACGACTAATACTATAAAGCGATTACACTCATGACACTTATGGTGGCAATGACTAACTGCGTTTATACGACAATTAACAAATAATCAATAATTTCTTAAGTTATGAAAATGAATACACAAAAAATTCGAATGGCAGTGATGCTCCTATTGTGCGTCCTGCTCGCGCCGCTTTCCTTGCAGGCGCAGAATGTGACCGTGCATCCAGGCAATGGTAATATGTTACCTGCCTTGAAGTCAGGTGAAGAAGATACTTTCTTTGGCTGGGATGGTTTTGCTACCTGGAAGCATGAGCAACTGGGACTGACCTTGACTACTGGTGACAGTGATAACAACTCTGGAACTGATGCCGATGGAAATTTGGCAAGACCTGCAAATGATATTTTTGCAAGTGCTGATGGTACATGTCTCCAGATTGGTAAAGGTAATAGTTTAAATACCTATTTAACAGTTTCCCTTCCGAAAGGATATCGTTTCACAGGTTACACCATCACCTTCCATAGGATAAGTAGTCCGAACGGCGCATCTGGATCTGTAAATAATTACAACGGGAATATTTCTTTCGGCGAAACCAATGACGCATTTACCTACAGGACTACCACTAATACTACCACTCAAAACATTACGACCTATGGTGGTGGTATAGGCCAAAACAATACGACACAATATACCATAGGCCGTACCAGCCAAACGAATACGGACATGGCCAATGTGCTGTATTTCATGTTAAGTAATGGTGCTCAAAGTGGCCGTGCATTCATTCAACTCGACCGTGTCGAGTTCTATTTCACGGCAGAGAATAATTACACACCTTTGATCCCGGCTCCGAATGTGACAGAGCGAAGTGCTGTAGATATCCCATTCACGACCAGTAAGATGGACTATGGTGAACTTAAAAGATACAATATAAGTGGCCAAGAAGTAACTTCTGGGGGACGTATCAGCTACAACGGTACTATTCATGATATGAATGCCAATCTTACCTTATATGAGGATGGATCTGTTGAAGCTGTAACTGACAACGGCTTTGACGGTACTGCTGGTAATATAGTAAAATATCAGTCAGGATCTATTTCTCAGGCAGGTGACTACTTTAAACTTGATGCAAGCAAACACGGCAATCTTACGACGACAAACGAAGCTATCTATTACATTGAGTCTCCCATATGGGCAGTGAATAGTGCTTCCGCAAACGCTAATAAGAATCCTATCGGTTACCGTATCATCGGCGCTGATTTCGACTATACTGGTGGTAATCTTAAATTCCCGGCAGTATTCAAAATTCAATACGAATCAACAGGACATGGAGCAGATCAAGATGGTACATATGGTCTGAACTTCTACAATAATAGTTTGGCATATAACTGGAACTACCAGACAGAGTGGAGAATTGACGATGATGGATATATTTATGTTGGAAATACTTATCTTAGAGTAACTACTACTGGCTTGCTCAACCCCACTCCTTCTGGTATAACCACTACTACTAATAAGTCACAAGCTACTCCCTTCATAATCACCAATAATAACCAGATTCGCATGAAGAATAATACCAACTATTATATTGGTTGGAATGAGAGCGGACGAACTAATATTACCCGATCAGTTACAATAACTACTGGCAATCAGCGAGCTACCTACACTGAGCTGTCACATGCATTCTCAGAGAATATCGGTCAATATACTTTCAATATCTATGACAAAACCGGTACTCGGGTGGAAAAAACTGTTACAGTAAATGGCAACAGCGGAACTCTTTCTATCGATGGTCTGAATAACGATGCCGTGAAAATTGGTGTGATCGGTACAGGTATTATTAAGGGTCATATTATCCTGCAGGCCCTTGACCCGTATATCGACCGTCTCGATATCGTATGTCAGGAGGATGGCAACGCAAACGGTGGTAAGCTGACACAGCAGTTCAATGCTACAGACTTCGCCGTACGCGGTGGTAAATTTACTTTCTATGTGCCGGAGAATTTCGAATTCCCTGTCAAGTTCACCTTCGAGAACCTCTTCAGCCAGTATGGTGATGAGACCTACTACGGCAATACTTCGTCAAAGAATCACGCCCGTTATTTCTTTATGGGATCTACTTACGGCGATTCAAATGCTAATGTTTATAATCGCAGTGAGAGTGCGCCTTACACCACTAAGGTTGCCTGTTTGAAGCCTGGTGACAAGAAATTTACGTTTAACAATGCGGCAACGGCAACGGCAACTACGGGTAGTCAATATGAGGAATATCCATTCTCCAAAGCTCTTTATGCATCGAAAGTAAATGGATCATTCAATGACTTTGTGTTCAGTCAGGCTGAGATGACCAATGGAACTTCAAAAACAGCTTATCTGTTCACCTGCGATGAGACGCGCTACAACATTGCTCCGACAACGGCTACCCAGCATGTCTATTACGCATTCTATGAGATGACAATAGATATGAAAAAGAAGACATACCAACCCGTATTTGCATGGGAGAAGGTGTATGATAAGACCTTCTACGATGTAAACAAAGAGGATGCCATGTGGGGATTGAAGATCACGACCGAGTCTGTGACGGATGATCAGGGTACACATAGCGGATACGTGACAGTGAGCCAGATCAAGGATCAACTTACAAATGCTATGACAGGTACCAATGCTCCTTCAAGCAAGGACCAGATTCTGTATATCGACGGTAGCAACCTGATGAGTATCGTAGAGAATCAGACAACAACTTCCGGAGGAACTACTACTCACACGGTGAGTGAACTGAAGGATGGTCTTGCCAAAAATGCCCTGATTTATCTGCCATACGGCTCAAAGCCTAATAATGATAACTTTGCTTACAATACGATTGCCCAATACGGTCAGACCCCGAACTTCCGCGCTGCCAGCAATATCGTAGTGACCGATAAGCATCCGTTCTTCACAAAGTATGACATTCAGGTAGATGGTGCAAACTATGCTAAGTACATCCGTGAGAAGTCAAAGTCTTCTTATAGCACGGTGAATACCGCAACAGTAATATTGCCCTTCCAAATTCTTGTAGAGAATGGCCAGCATAATAATACGTATGGAGGCTCTACCCTGAAGCTCCATCAGATGCAGAATAACAGCAGCATAACCACTGCTGCTGACGGAAAACCTTGGGCTTACTTCCCACAGACATATGCCGACGTAACTGCTACTACTGATGCTTATAAGCCCTTCCTTGTCGAGGTGGTACAGAATGCCGATACTTTACAAGCAGGGTCATTCGAGATTCTTCAGAAAGGCTCTACTGTTTATAAGACTCCTGAATCACAGACCGTTGGAGATTACAAGTACCTTTACGTAGGCGAAAGCGCCACTGGCACCGTTAAGGCTGGAGAGGGTGGTCCTGATGCCGAAACTGCCGGTACGTTCACCTTCACTAACTACGGAACCATAGCAGGTATTGAGATTCCGAAGGCAGATGCAGTGTTCTATTTCGCTCAGGGTCGCTTCCTGAACTCCAGCACGCTGGCTTCAAGCATCCAGACCGTGAAGATACTGCCCTTCCGTTCGTTCTATACCACTTCACCTACCGCCAATACTGCTAAGTTCTCTACGCTTGACATCATCCTTGGCGAAGGTATGGGCGATGAGCCCGATGCAATTCGCGACCTCCGCGTTAAGGAAGCCGACCTGGCTGTTCAGGCAGATCATGGTACACTCACCATCGCTTCCAAGGCTGACAACAATGTTCGCGTCAGTGGCGTTAACGGTATCTCTCGCTACAACTTCAACATGAAGGCTGGCGATGTCAAGACCGTAAATGTACCTGCAGGTGTCTATATAGTTAACGGAGTTAAGATTCTTGTTAAGTAATGTTTAACGTTTAATGTTTAACGTTTAATTTTGGAGGATATGATTATGAAAATGATATATATAGAACCCTGCATGAAAGTTGTCGAGATGGGTATGGAAGTTAGCATCATGGCAGAATCAGACATCTATGACTATGCCGACGCTAAGGAATTCAAGGATGACGATCTCTGGAATGAAGAAGTTACTTCTGAAGGAGCACAGAAGTCAAACCTCTGGGATAAGGAATGGTAATTCCGAAAACCGGATAAAACAATAATTGAAGCGATGTGGGGCTGTCCGAAAGGGCGGCCCCACGTGTTTTATTACATACTATAAACATTTTTCAATATATTTAACTCTAAACTCACACACACAGACATTAATGCAAGCATTTATTGGGCTTCCTGGCATTGAGAGTAGAAGTGAGACTAGCGGTTCACTCTCACTTATTACATTACGACGGCTTAACCCTTAAACACTATCAAGAAAAGCCTTAGGTCCTTGCCTTTAAGACTTAAGGCTTCTTTTGTATAAGATATAGTATCTACTGTTATTTGAATTGGTAATCTGTTAAACTTATAATTTATAACTATTTAGATATAGCTGAGGGGTATTTTATACATTTTTATACTAAAATATGGTGGTAAACTTTGTCAGTTCAGGAAAATTTTGTATTTTTGCACCGAATTATGAGGACGTCTGATATACGATAACAAAAACGAACATCAAATAACGCCCGAATACATTATTATAATATGCGTACACGCTCACATGAGAGGGGTAAAGACCGAAAGCGATGAAGGGTATGTTAAAACAAACTAACTAAACGGCTGTAAAACAATAAATTGATAAATAATTATAAACACTTTTAGTTATGAAAATGAATACACAAAGAATTCGAATGGCAGTGATGCTCCTATTGTGCGTCCTGCTCGTGCCGCTATCCTTGCAGGCACAGAACGTGACCGTGCATCCGGGCAACGGTAGTATGTTGCCGGCCAAAAAAAACACCACCCAACAAAATGGCGATACATTCTTTAGATGGAGAGGGTTTGCCACTTGGAAGCATGAGCAATTATCACTGACCATGACTGTGGGTGATAGTGACAACAACCTTACTAATTCCAGTAATGGGCTGACAAGTAATGGCCAGTTGCAGAATCCTGCAAATAATCTCTTTGCCACTCCTTCAAATACTACTGGTGCTGCAAGGTATCTCCAGATTGGCAAGGGTAATGGTATGGATACCTATGTAACCGTAGTTCTTCCTAAGGGATATCGTTTTACGGGTTATACAATAACTTTCCATAGAATCAACTATCCAACTTCAGACGGTATTAGGTATCAAAGTAGTAACGGTTGGAATTCATATAAAAGAATTTACTGGACACAAGACAATGGTAACGAGACATATTCTGACCTTAACGAGACAACTGCGGCTATATCTTTCGGTGAGACAGATAATACATTTACCTATACAAGTACCACTAATACAACTGATAATAACAAAACAACCTATCGTGGTAATATAGCCCAAAATACAACAACACAATACACCATAGGCCGTACCAGCCAGACTGCGACGGACATGACCAATGTGTTATATTTCAAACTAAGTAATAATGAAAGTTCAGGTCGTGCATTCATTATGCTCGACAAGATGGAACTCGAATTCACGGCAGAATACAATACCCCAACTTTAATCCCGGCGCAAACTGCTAATGGAGTAAGTGCCGTAGATATCCCCTTCACCACTGGCAAGGTTGACTATGATGTGTTGGAAAATAGAACAGATGGAGTAACGCGTATCAGCTACAATGGTACGATACGTGACATGAATGCATACATGACCTTATATGAGAAGGGATCCGTAGAAACTGTATCGGATAACGGCTTTGATGGTACAGCTGGTGATATCGTAAAATATCAGTCTGGTTCCATTTCGTCTGCTGGTGACTACTTTAAGCTCGAATCAAGTTTGCACCCCAAATTTAAAGATGACGGAGAGGCAATCTATTACATTGAGTCACCGATATGGGCAACGAACAGTGCAACGGCTAACGCCCATAAGAATCCTATCGGCTATCGCATTGTTAGCGCAACATTCAACTATGAAGCTGGTTCAGGTGAAGTCTATTTGCCGGCAACATTCAAAATCCAATATGAGTCGACAGGACATGGACCTGATCAAGATGGTACATATGGTTTGAACGTATATAGTGGAACTTATAACTGGAATCCTTCATATCACACCGTCTGGAGAATTGATCAGGATGGTTATATCTATGGATATAATACTGGTAATAATACTACTTACTACCTTGCTGTTGATGGATTGAACATCAGCATGACTACAACGCAGCCGACCGCTGCAAATGGCACCTTTGAGGTAGTCAACAACCAGATACGCTTAAAGAGCAATACTAATCAGTATATTGGTTGGCAAGAAACAGTCAACGGAACATATGTTGATGGTAATGGGGAAACAAACGATAATGTCACTCGATATTTTGTGATTGCTGCGGATGAAGCTCATCGCTCTACCTATGTCGAGCTGTCAGCCGCTACAATAGGTACTCATGGAGACTATGTCTTCAAAATCTATGGTCCTGACGGCGAAACTGTAGCAAAAACAATTAATGTTAGTGAAGAGGGTGGCTCTGTAACCGTTACTGGCTATAACAATGATGCCATAAAGATTGGTATCATTGGCACAGGACTTATCAATGGAGAGATAACCATGCAGGCACTTGATCCGTATATCGACCGTCTCGATGTCATATGTCAGGAAAGTGGCGGAACTGGCGGCAAACTGACACAACCGCTCACTGCTCAGGATTTCGCTGTAAAGGGTGGCAAATTCACTTTCTATGTACCCGAGGGTTTCCCTGCCCCTGCCAAGTTCACCTTCGATAACCTCTACAGCCATTATGGTGACTCGACTTACTACGGCAATACTTCGTCAACGAACCATGCTCGCTACTTCTTTGTAGAGTCACCTTACGCCCAGACGAATGACAATGTGTATAACCGTAATAATGAAGCTAGTTACACAACTAAAATCCTCACAGCCCTGAAAGGAAACACGAGTTATAAGTTCAACAATGCTTCAACCGTGTCTACTACTGGTGGCTATTTTGAGGAATATCCATTCAGCACAACTCTTTACGCAGCGCAGACCCCATCAGGAACATTTGAAGAACTAACCTTCAACGCAACTGAAATGGCCAATGGAACTCAAAAGACTGCTTATCTGTTCACCTGCGATGAGCCGCGTTACAACATAGCTCCGACGACGGCTACTCAGCATGTCTATTATGCATTCTATAAGATGACCATAGACATGGGACAGAAGACCTATGTGCCAGTATTGGAATGGACTAAGTTGTATGATACGACCTTCGACGGCGGTGGCAAGACTGATTCCAAGTGGGGATTAAAGCTCACAACTACGGAGACGGTAGATGATCATGGTTCTCATAGTGGTTACCTAACCGTGTCCCAGATCTTGGATAAGATTGGTGAGAGGACAGGCAATAATACCGTTGAAGGTGGTCCGGAGAATACCGACCAGATTCTGTATATCGACGGCAGTAAACTGATGAGTATCGTGGAGAATCAGACAGCGACCACCTCTGGAGGAACTACCACTTACACTCCTCACTCAACGAGTGAACTGAAGGCAATACTTGACAAGAATGCTTTAATTTATCTGCCTTACGGATCAAGGTCAAGTAATGACAACTTTGCCTTCAATACAGAAGAAGATTACAGTAAGACACCCAGCTTCCACGGCGCCAACGACATTGTGCTGACTGACAAGTACGCCTTCTACGCTCCTTACGACATACAGGTGGATGCGGCAAAATCTACGAAGTATATCCGCGAGAAGTCGAAGTCGTCATATAGTACTGTGAATACAGCAACGGCAATATTGCCCTTTGAGATGCTTTTGGAGGATGGTCAACATAACAACACGTATGGTGGTTCCACCCTAAAGATTCGTCAGATGCAAAATAACAGTAGCATTACCACCGCTGCCGACGGAAAGCCTTGGGCTTACTTCCCACAGGCCTATGCCGATGCGACGGAAAACATTCCAGCATACAAGCCATTCCTCATTGAGGTAGTGGAAAATCCAGACACTTTGACGGCTGGCTCATTTGAAATTATTCAAAGAGGATCTAGAGTAAAAGCAACACCTGCATCCCAGACCATAGGTGACTATAAATACCTGTACGTGGGTGAATCATCCACAGGTACTGTTAAGGCTGGAGAGGGTGGTCCCGATGCCGAAAGCGCTGGTACGTTCACGTTCACGAACTACGGAACCATAGCAGGTATTACGATTCCACAGACCGATGCCGTGTTCTATTTTGCTCAGGGTCGTTTCCTGAACTCAAGCACGTTGGGTTCATCCGCAAATGGGACCGTAAAGATACTGCCCTTCCGCTCGTTCTATACCACTTCACCTACCGCCAAAACAGCCAAGTTCTCTACGCTTGACATCATCCTTGGCGAAGGCCTGGGCGATGAACCCGATGCAATTCGTGAACTCAAGCAAGCTGCCGACCTCGGCGTGAAGGCTGGACATGGTACACTTACTATTGCTTCCAAGGTTGACAACAATGTTCGCATCAATGGCGTTAACGGCATTGCTCGCTACAACTTCGATATGAAGGCCGGTGAAGTAAAGACCGTAAACGTTCCCGCAGGTGTCTATGTAATCAACGGAGTTAAGATTCTGGTTAAATAAGAGTTTAACAGGTTAAAAGTTTAACAGGTTAATTAATGGAGGATATAACAATGAAAAAATATATAGAACCTTGCATGAAAGTTGTCGAGATGGCCACGGATGTAAATATCATGGCAGAATCAGACATCTATGACTATGCCGACGCTAAGGAGTTCAAGGACGACGATCTCTGGAATGAAGAAGTAACTTCTGAAGGAGCACAAAAGTCAAACCTTTGGGACAAAGAGTGGTAATCAGACACTTGAACTAAATAAGTGAGGGAGGCCTTCCGTAATGGATGGCCTCCCTTGTTTTATGTTGACATATATCATTAATTTATCATACGGAATTATAGAAATTATGTAATGTCTTTGTCATTTCAAAGAATTATTGTATATTTGCGCCGATTTTTGAAAATGTAATTCTTTGATTATGAGAACAGAACGAGTTATGAAAACGTGGATGCTCTTCCTGAGTATCCTGCTTGCGCCGCTTTCTTTACAGGCGCAGAACGTGACTATCAAAGCTACGAACGGTAGCATGATTGCTTCTATGAAGAACGGTGGTCAAACAGACACTTTCTTCAATCTTGGTGGTTTTGCCTCATGGCAGCACGAACAGCTAAGCATGGTGATGACTGTTGCCGATGATACACAGAAGACCGAAAGTGGTCAGTTGGCCAACCCTGCCAACAACATCTTTAGAAATGGCGATAAAATACAGATTGCCCATGGCCAGGTTAATAACGCAGACAATTGCTATGTTACAATAAGTTTGCCTAAGGGCTATCGCTTTACAGGTTACATCATCAAGTTTACAAAACCACGTAATGCTCAAAACAGTCAGTTTAATACTGGTAATGCAGGAACTGCTTCGTCTACTTTTGGTGAAACAAACAGCAGTTTTACTTATATGGCAAACACCGGAGACAACAGGGCACAAGCAAGTATTAACATTAATGGACTAGATTCTATCTATCGTGAGTCACAGACTGAGGGAGATATGAGTAATGTCTTGTATTTCAGGTTGCAATATCCAGACAGGACTCGCGCTCTCATCCAGTTTGAGAGTGCAGAATTCTTCTTCACAGCTGAAGAGAACTATTCGCCCGTAACTCCCGCCGGCACAATCACGTCTCCCGTCAGTGCCGTTGACATCTCGTTTCCTACCAGCAAGGTGGACTTTGGTACAATTGAGAGCAGAACATACAACGGAGTAACCCGTATTAGTTACAGCTCTGCCAACGTACATGACTTAGCAGGAAAATTACATCTATATGAAGCCGAGTCCACTAAGGCAGGCACAGGACTTGATGGAACAAGCGGACAGGTGGTTGACTACAAGAGTGGTACTATCTCTTCACAAGACAATTATTTCAAACTTGGTCGCGACAATCAGGAGCAAGTCTATTTCATCGAGACTCCTGATAATGTAGAAGTATCTGACGGAACGAAGGTACCCGTTGGCTATCGCATCGTCGGTGCCGAATTTGAGTACAAACTTCCAAATGCTGAGATTAAATATTATATTACCTATACTTCTGGTGGCACTACTTACTACCTGGGTACCAATGGCCAGTTCTCTACAACAAGAACAGAGTGGAACCGTGATAACAATGGTCGTATCTATTCAGGTAATACTTACTTAGGATATGACGTCGGAGGCAACATTCTTAATAGGACTTTTACCTTTAGAACCTATACAAGTGTACCAGACCATCCATTAAGCGTTAATGCAAACAACCATATTTCAGGAAGTTATGCATTTTATACGCTTTACCTAAAATACAATAATGGTAATGCAACTGTTGCACAGAACGAAAACGGCAATTTAGCTTCATGGACAGGTGAGACCGATTCGGATAACGACTTCACTTTGTATGTCTATGACAAAACGGGAGCAAACAAGACAGGATATGCCGTTAATAGCAGTAACCCAAGCGGTAAGGTTTCGATCACAGGTCTGAACAACGATGCAGTGAAGTTTGGAGTTCAAGGTATCGGCCTTGTGCGCGCCACACTTACCATGCAGGCCCTCGACCCCTATCTCGATAAGATGACTGTTGTTTGTCAGGATGAAGAAGCAACAGAAATTAGATTAACTGAAACCTTCACTGCTTCCGACTTCAGTGTGAACGGTGGTGAATTCTATTTCTATCTGCCTTCAGGGTTGAATGGAACTGATGTGCTTATTACCTTTGAAGAACTAAAGAGTAAGTATTTCGACGAAACTTATGAAGGAGGATCTGCTTCTCATACCTCACGTATCAATTTCGTAAAGTCGGATCATTATAACGCTTTTGGTCAAACTAATAACAATCTTTATAGCAACACCGCAGAGGCCGCATCTGCTACGCCATTGGAGCGTTTAGTGGTTGGTACCGTTGGTACTGCAAAGTTCAAATTCAACAACGCAGACCAAGTGGGAACTGGTGGCGGAACTTATAAAGAGTATCCTTTCTCTCTGGAGAAATATGCTGCAGACCCAAACAATGGATCATTTACTAATATGGAATTCACTGTTTCTGCAGAGGATCAGCATCTCACTCGTTACGTGTTCACGACTGACGAAACACGTTATAACATAGCCCCAACGACAGCCACTCAGCATCGCGCTTACGCATATTATCAGATGATTGTCCACGTACAGTCATCAACTTATGATACGAAATTCGAATTTGAGAAGATATACGACAATACATTCTACGACGTAAATTCGAATAGTATCTTCTATAACGTAAAGGTTACTGCCACTGACGGAAGCGGTGCAGCTGGTTACTCTTCTACAGATGTAATCTACGATGGAATTACGAAAATCCTGACGGAAACTCATAAAGATGACTTCAACAATAATATTCCTGAAAATACAGATTATAAGCAGATTCTCAATCTTGATTTCAGTCAGTTGAAAGGAATCTATCATGTGGCAACTGAACATCACAGTTCATTGGAGGATTTCTTAAATGCTTATGCACCCAACTGTCTGATCTTCGTTCCCGAAGGTTCCTCAGGAAACAGTAACAACGTGGCTTATAAGATGGCCTCTGGTGGTTACCGTGCCGCCAACAACATCGTGCTGACCGACAAGCATCCGTTCTATTCTCCATACGACATTCAGGTGGATGCCGCCAATTATGTCAAGTATGAGAGACAAATCTCTAAGTCGGGGTACAATCCAGTGGAGTGCGCTTCCATCATCCTGCCATTCGCAATAAACCTTGAACAAGCTGCTACTGGTGCATCAAGCTTCACTTTGCACACTATGCAAAACGACAATGCCATCACAACGACTGGCGATAAGCCTTGGGCATACTTCCCAGACTTGGGTGATGGTGCTACTACTTCTGAGCCTAACAAACCATATCTCCTGCAAGTCACAAGTAATACTAGCGAAAATGGATCGTTTGTTATCATTCAGAATGGCGCAAGAATTGCGAAGACAACAAAGGGCAACACTGTAAATGGAATGAAGTATATCTATCCAGGCACTACGTCAACCGGAACCTTTGCAGAAGGAAATGAAGGAGGTAATACCTACCAGTTCACGAGCTACGGTACTCTCTCTGGTATAGAGATTGCTAAGGAAAATGGCATATTCTATTTCGCACAGGGTCGCTTCCTGAACTCAAGCACATTGGCTTCAAGTGTCTCGACCGTAAAGATACTGCCCTTCCGTTCGTTCTATACGACGTCACCTTCTAACAATCCTGCCAAGTTCTCTACGCTGGACATCATCTTTGGTGAAGGTATGGGTGATGAACCCGATGCCATTCGCGACCTCAAGCAAGTTGCCGATCTCGGCGTGAAGGCTGGACATGGCACGCTTACCATTGCTTCCAAGATTGACAATAATGTTCGCGTAAACGGCGTAAACGGCGTTGCTCGCTACAACATCGACATGAAGGCTGGTGAAGTGAAGACCGTGAATGTACCTGCAGGTATCTATGTAGTAAACGGTGTTAAGATCATAGTTAAGTAAAGAAAGGAGGACTAGATTATGAAAATGATATATATAGAGCCCTACATGAAAGTAGTCGAGATGGCCATGGATGTTAATATCATGGCAGAATCAGACATCTATGACTATGCCGATGCAAAGGAATTCAAGGACGACGATCTCTGGAATGAAGAAGTTACTTCTGAAGGAGCACAGAAGTCAAACCTTTGGGACAAAGAGTGGTAATCACACACTTGAACTAAGATAAGTGAGGGAGGCCTTCCGTTAAGGATGGCCTCCCTTTATTTATTGAAGGAAATATGGCGAAATAAATCATCTGCTATAAAGAATAGTTTGTAAATTCTAAATCATTTATATTTCTTTGAACTCACAATAATTTATCGAATATTTCTAAAGTTTTTACTTTGAAAAATGAATTAAAAGACGTACCTTTGCATGCTAATTACAAAGGCGATAGATAAAAGCTTCCGCTATAGAACAGATTCTAAAATTATATTAAAATAATGAAACAAAAATTCTTAACTTCCTTGCTCACCCTTTTCCTGTGCTTTTTGGCAGCTGAGGCCCAGACGCTTTATGATCCTATAAAAATTGATGGCATATACTATCTCTTTACCGAAACAGAAGCAAAGGTGACTTATTTGCTTAACGGAACAAATAACACCCCTGCCTATACAGGTGATGTTGTCATCCCTGAAACCGTAAGATATGATGGTACTACGTATAGGGTAACGACCATTGGTAATTGGGCGTTCCAATATTGCAGTAACCTGAGATCTGTCAAACTCCCCAGCAGTGTAACGTCCTTTGGTAATAACGCGTTCTATAAATGTGACAACCTGACATCATTTAAGATTCCCAACAGTGTAACGACTGTTGGCATGTATGCCTTCAGTGAATGTACTGGACTTAAATCTATCGAAATCCCCAATTCCGTTACATCCATTGGCATCTATGCCTTCCAAAATTGTACCAGCCTTGCCTCAGTCACCATCCCCAACAGCATAACATCCATCAGCAATTACACGTTCACGGGATGCAGTAGCCTAAAAGAAGTCCTTATCCCTAATACTGTGACATCCATTGGCGTGAAAGCCTTTGAAAAATGTACAAGCCTCTCCTCTGTTACCTTTCCCGAAAGCGTAACTTCTATCGGCAATGATGCTTTTAATGGTTGTAGTGGACTGGAATCGGTCGACTTCCCCAACAGTGTAACAACCCTTGGCGACAGAGCGTTTTCTGGTTGCAGCAGTCTGAAATCAGTAACCCTCCCCAATGGTTTAGAATCTATTGGCGGGGGAGCCTTTTCTCTTTGTAGCAGTCTTGCTGAAGTCTCTATTCCCAGTTCGGTAACATCCATCGGCAATGCTGCATTCGGTGGTGGCACCACCAGTCTGACTACAGTAAAAGTTGATATTAAGACTCCTTTAACAATTACTCAATCCTCATTCTTCAACCGCAAGAATGCCACGCTTTATGTACCTAAAGGCTGTAAGGTAGCCTACGAGTCAGCCCAATATTGGAAGGAATTCAATAATATCGTTGAGATGGGTGATAATACTGACGTTGACGTGAACAAGGATGGGGAAATTACCATTGCCGACGTCACTGCACTCGTAAACATCATCCTGGGCAAAGATGATGCAGTACCATACTTGTATGACCATGAGCGCGCCGACATAAATGGGGACGGTAGCATCACCATTGCCGACGTAACTGCACTCGTGAATATTATTCTGGGATTATAAACACTCTTACAACAATTGAAACCATAGAGACCCCTCAGGGTATCTGGGACAAAGAGTGGTAATCACATGCTTGAATTAAGATAAGTGAAGGAGGCCTTCCGTAATGGGAAGGCCTCCCTCTTTTTATGCAATCGGAAAAGGGCCTAGGCTCGACAGGTAATGAACCTAGGTTCGATGATTGGTGAACCTGCGTTCGAAGGTTGGCGAACCTAGGTTCAATGACTAGGCAACCTTGGTTTAGTTGTTGTAAATAGCTATTTACAACAACAGAATAGGAATGAATTAAATAAGAAGGGGGACCAATAAAGCGTCGTTAATCGCGTTATCTTATCAGCACTTGCTTCCCACCACGAATGTAGATGCCCTTTGGGAGTGATGGAGTGATGAAGTGATGAAGTGATGAAGAGAAAACGCAACGACCACTGAGGTCATATATGCCTAAGTATGAGTCATTATCCCCTCCCCCTAAAGAGCCTGATTGATGACTGCCCTCCAAAGCCTCGACACGAGTCACTTGTTCAGCAGAAAGATTACTAAATTGGAATTGGTAGAGACTATAGGCGCGAGCATTGGTTGTGCTGTTAGTGAAGCGAAGGAAGAGATGGTGGCGTCCTGTCGTGGGAAGGATGTCTGTGACAAAGGTTTGAACCGACTTCGCAGTTGCAGAACTACTAAGTTCACAGACACCTGCCGGCGTACCATTCATGCTGTCGAAATAGATTTCGATTGACCCCGTTGAGAAGTCTTCAGGAAGGATAACGGAGAACGCAATACTGCGAGCCGAATCGGTGGAGAAATTGATATTGGTGTACTCTGCCCAGAAGCCATCGCTCACTTGTATAACCTTTCCGCCTTCACTCATCTCGCTGTCTTCGACGAGAAGCCCACAATGATAGTCAAAGCCTTCGCCTTGCAACGGATTAAAGCCTTTCTTCACCACATCACCTAAGACAGCATTGGCGGCCGCAGAGGCAGCAGTGGAACAGGCAAAGGGATTGGTAGTGGTGGCTGCTGTGGATTTGGCAAGCCAACCCGTGCTTGTGAGTCCTTTTTCATCGCGATTGCAATAGGCATGGAAGGCGTTACGAAGCGTCCATTCACGGTATGTGTTATTATTCAGTTCGAGGACAAAGCGACGAACGTAACGCATGAGGATGCCCTTAAAACCGCAAAGGTCACCGTTGGTTGGGTCTTGGCAGACGCGGATGATACCATAATCGTTGCACATATCGGACTTGGTGTATGACATGATTTTGCGGGCATCAGAGAGATACTGCGAATCTCCATAATGATTGTAAAGCAAGCAGGCGGCACCAAGCATAGTACCTTGGTTGTAGGTAGAAGCCCACTCGTTCTTGGATGTTACCGTTTCCGTGGAAGGGTCCCATACAAGGCTATCCCATATCTTACCTGTTGCCATGTTCTGAGCGAGGTGGCGTCGTTGGGCGGCATAGATATCACGGGCTTTCTCGAAATACTCCTCACCACATCCGCTCATACCAAGATAGCAAGCGGCAACCTCGGTGGGGCCTGCGATACAAGAGTTTGTCCCATAGCGGTCACCCGACTGTTCTGCCCAACGCATCAAACCTGTAAAGGGAATGAAAGCGCGGTCATAGATGCGGTCGAAGTTGCGACGTGCTATGTTTGTGTATGACTTATTGCCCGAGAGCCATCCCAAACGTGCAACAGCAATGATTTGCCACATGACATCGTCGTTGAAGTCATAGCCATACCAATGGTAGCCTGAAGAGGAAGAACCACCAGTCCAATCAGTAGTAACACATTTGTTGAAGTAGGCATAAACCTGCTTGGCGGCAGTAAGATAGCGCTCGAGTCCCGTGGCTTCATATGCATCGAGCAAGACTTCGAGTTGCTCACTTTCGCCCCATCCCCCTTCGTAGAAGGTGCTATAGTTTGCACCACGCGAGTGAAGATGATGGGCGAGATAATCGTCAATCATGGTTTCGCGCAAGGAAGCATTAAAGGCTGTCTGTGGTTCTACTGGCTCGAATATCCACTGCTGACCTTCGTCCTCATCATTAGGCACCGCCCATACAACGGAAGCGCCATCTTCGTCCGAAGCGACAGAAAGGCAAAGACTCTTGCCCGAATCCATAATGCGATAGATACCCGACTCCTCGTCGAGTGCATGAATAACCACCCGACCCGAAGAACGAGTGCTTGTAATGCCAAATGTAGCACCTGTCACACGAGAACGTGGAGCCGCATACATGCCTGTATAGATATTTTGCAAGGCAAAGGTTTCTGCGGTAACACTATGAACTTTCCACTGTTGCGAGGGGACATTGGTCTCTGTCCACAACACCACGTCAGCACCTTCTTCGCGCTGCGAATCCTTAATGAAAAGCGACTTACTCAAATACTTTTTCGATACAACACGGTAGGTCTCCCCTACTCCCACGGCCTGAATAGATAGGACAACCAGGAGTTGAAGAGCAATCAACAAAAAGCGTTTCATGGTGCTTTGGTATATGATGGGATGCTTTATTCTGTAACGACTATCTTCTTTCCGTCTCGGATGTAAATACCTTTCGTCTTCGATGAAGAGGAGACGCGACGACCACTGAGGTCATAAATGGATTTACGATTGGACGATTTACTATTTACTATTTCATCTATGCCATCGGTGTAATCTGCAAGGGCAGCAACCTCCTCGGCTGTGAGGGCATAATTGTACATACGGAAGTCGTCGACAGAGCCCCTGTACATGGGGTCAGCTGCGAACTGACTGCGACCTATGTAGTTAAGAACGGGCTTGATGTCATCGGGACGAATGGTTATCTTATCGGTGGAGGCAACACTCTGTCCATTGACATAAAGCGTGATTGCATCTGTTCCAATGGTAACGGCTACATGGTTCCACGTGTTAGGAGAAAGGCGAGAGGAAGAGGAGAGTTGCTGCTCTGAGCCTCCATTCTTAATTGCAAAGCGCATACCGCTACCACTACTGGGTGTAAGGAAGAAATAGTGGTCTGTATCGTTCCCGAAATCCCAAAGGCGTTGCCACGTGTTGCCACCACGCCAATAAGTCCAGCATGCTATTGTCAACTCTTTATGATTGGCCACGGTATATGGTAACTGCAGGAAGTTGGTGCTTCCATTAAGATTAATTCCCGTGGGACCATTCTTAGCAGCCACCCAAGTGGTATCACCCGCAAGTGCACAATGGTTGGCATGAGATGTTGCATCGGCAAGGGTCTGGTCAAAGGTGAGATACATCAACTGGTCAGGAGCTCCAGTAGTAGAAGCCTTTGCCGTGTTACTGAGCGGACTGTAATTGAGGCTATGGTCCTGTGCCCGTACTTGATAGATATAGCTTTGGCCATCCTCAGCTTCATTATCGACAAACGCTGGCTCAGTAAGTCCCATCGCAATGGTTTGGAAGTTTTCGCCATCGGTACTGCGAAGTATGGTGTACGAAGCCACATCCTTGGCACCAGAAGGTACCCACTTGAGCATAACGGAAGCAGACTGGCCTTCTGCCACAAGGTTAGTGGGAGCATCAGGAGCAATAAGGTCGGGAGACGCATCTGCAGGAACAAAGCGCCACTTCTGGTAGTCTGCACCTGACAAGTCGCCCATCTGAATGTTAGCGCCAACAGCCGTACTGCCTCCCTTTACTTCGAGACACTTTGTACTGAAACGACTGCGAATGTAGAAAGCGCCCGAACCGGCATACTCGAGATACCACTGCTCGTTGGTTCCAAGACCACCAGCGAACACACCCACATCGGCACCAGCATCCATGTTCCAGTTCAGGATGTCGAGAACCATACCGCTACCCGTATTCAAAGTGATGTAATGGTAACTGAAATCATCGCCACAGGTTTCTGGCACTGGAGTAACTTGCCACCTCAGCAAATTGCCAGTACCATTGCGTCTCTGTGTAATCGATGTCCAGCCAGAAGGAGTAGAGGCTAGGCCTACGATATGTCCGCTGTTGACATTCATTATCTTGTAGGTGCCGTCGATATGAGGCATGATGTCATCGCCCGTTTGAATGTCCACTACTGTTTCGGCATTTGTCTGGCCTTTCTGATATCCTGTACCGCCAGGAAGGTGCATCTGGTACTGGCGACCAGGCAAGCCATTATACCAAACAGTGCGGTCGAGACTAACGAAGCCATATGTAGTGGCAACAGCCTGACGCTCGCTTGTACCTCCGAATGCTTGCAATTGGCCATTGGCATGACGATAAACAGAAGCGGAAGTCCAGTTATTGCGATGTTCGGCATAAGCAAGCCTGCGACCAGGATTTCCCTGCCAAGTGGCTTTCATAAACTGACTGCGGCTATGCTCACAAGTGCCCCACCATATACCTGTCTGCATACCATATTCCACGCCAACCATGGCTTCCATGGTATTATGCAATTCATCGGCTGTAGCATGATGGCCATAGGCACGAACCTGCTGGAAGAAAGAGGCATAATTGTCGAACGAACCGGCCAACTGATGGGTATTGCCTTCGTCGAGTTGTGTCTTGAGATAGTTCCACCACTCATAGGCCATGTCATCATTCAACGTGTTTCCGCCACAAATGCGAACACCGTCATAAGCCCCATCAAAGTCGTTTCGAAGGCTTTTGCACGTGTTCAGGAAATCGGCCTTACGACTACTTGAAAGACCCTGATCCCATCCGTAATCAGGTTCGTTATAAGGACTGATGCTGACAAAGTTAGTAAGCCCCAATTCAGCATACTTCTTTATATGCAAGTCTATGACTTGTGCCCAACGCTTTCCTCGCTCAGCGCTGGAGATGTTGCTGGCATTGTACCAAGCATCAACACTGGCATGGTCGTCGTTCAGGTTTAAGCCAACGTTTGACTTAGCATATTTCTTAATGATATTGGCACGCTGGCGTATCTTATTAATTTGAGCACTCGAGAGAGTTCCGCCCTCGACGCTTTGTGTTGGCATATAGGAGGTACGGATGATTTCAATAACATCTTTGCCAGCGAAATTAATGCCACGACGAATATTCTCTTCGCTAAGCCAGGCGAGGTCGAGTCCCCATTCAATAGGGGTTGCTACGCCTTCGTCAAGCACACGGAAGGGTACTAATACATCTGCCCTTGGCACAGCACGCAGGAAAGATGCCTGGCTAACAGGTTGAGCAATAAGGGATGCACAAGCAAAGAAGCTGATGAGTGATAAGATAAGTGTACGAAGGTGTTTCATCATCATTTCATTTAAAGGTTAAAATAAACAACACCCAGAAACACAATCATCTGCGCTCTGGGTGTTGACCGAGGTGCCTAGCAGATTCGAACTGCTGTAGACGGTTTTGCAGACCGTTGACTAAGCCACTCATCCAAGGCACCATCATCTAAATCGGTTACAAAGGTAATAGTTTATTCTTTACTGACCAAACTTTCAAGAAAGTTTTTTACTTACTAATGGTTTGTACGACAACACTTGTAACCTTTTCGCCTGGTGTGGTATCAGTCTCTCGTGGGAAATAAACGGGCATTTGAGGCTGGAGAGGAAGGACGCGCAACTCCAGTTCACGAATCTCGGAGGGCAGTCGCCATAAGCCCATAAGGAAAGGACGTCCGTTGTAGAAGTTGTCGGCAATGAGCTTGCCATTGGCATAAAGGCGGGCAACATCGCCACGATAATTGATCTCCATAAGACCATTGCGCAATAGGCTGTCGGTGGGCAATTCTATGCGATAGACTGCAGCTGCGTCAAAATCAGCATCAAGAGGTTCTTCCGCAACGCGAGCAACGCCAATGGTGATCTCACGCAAAGGACCGGCATCACGTAGTTTATTGAAGGAGAGAACCTGAGTGCTTTTTTGAGTTTGCTCACCTTCAAGGAACAGATGCCCTGCCTCTTCGGAGGTGATAAGATAAAGTTCTGTTCCACCAACCACGGCAAAAGGTTTCGAGAGACTTGGCTTCTTTACCACACTGACACGCCCATTGATACAGAACTCGGAAGGAATACCAACCTTCTGTTCGAACCATATCTTCCCTTCGCGACAAGCAATAGGTTGAGCAGTGGCGTAGTTAATGACATTGCTACCATACAAAGGAAGATTAACAGGGAAGATTGCCATCGAGGAGGCTGGAATGGTTATGGGACGACGAGGGAACTTAACGCCACAGACCTCGAACTGAATCCCGCTCTTCGCCGTAAGATTGGCAAAACGCTCGTAATTGTTTATAAAGACGAAAGCAGACGATTGCTTGGCATCATTCGAACTCCTATAACTCCAACGCAGATAGCTATCATCGTGCTTCTTAGCCTCTTTGTCAACAGGGAATTGAGCCTCCATTGGAGCCAACAGTTCGCCAAAGTCGTGCATGAAGAGGTGAAGCGGACGAAGGCTGTAGTAATGAGGATTACGCTGGCCAAACTCTCCAAGCGGAGCCTGGAAGTCATAAGTCTTGACAGGCAAGTCATTATAGTTCGTCACAGGCGTCTTCTGATTCTCCATCAGGTAGGTTAAATGCCCTTCAGGATTGGTTCCACCATGATACATATAATAACCAAGGAGGTTGCTACCCGAACCCAATTTCACGAGGGCCATCGAATAAGCGTCCTCTGGATAGAGATAGACCCGACGATGGTAACTGGTCATCATTCCGCCACCCAATTCACAAGTGAAATAAGGATATTGTTCATCGCCTTTCGTCAGTGACTCCTGTTGGTTCTTGATTTGTTCCGAGGCTATGGCAGTACTGCTACGGAAAGCCTTAAAGTGGAATGCCTTCCAATAATTGCCGGCACCCTCGCTTGTGGAACGATCCCAGAAGCCGTCGGCATAGTCGCCATAGAGGGGAATCATCTCACCGAAAGGAGTCGGAGTGCGCAGTTCGGGCCATCCCGTTCGGGTGTAGAAGGGCAAGTCAAAACCAATGCGCGTAGCTATACCTTTCAACGAAAGCAGGTATGAGGCATTGCCACCATATTCGTTATCGAACTGGCAAGCCACAACTGGTCCGCCATCCTTCCATTGCAGACCTTGTACCTGGGTGAAGATCTGTCGATAGAAGGGTTCTACAAAGGCAAGGAACTTAGGGTCTTCACTGCGAAGCCTACATCCGCTTGCCACCACCCAATCGGGTATTCCTCCGCAACGCGATTCTCCATGACAATAGGGACCTATGCGAAGGATAACGGGCAATTGCTCGGCTTGGCACAACTGAATGAACTGTCGCAAATTGCGCTGGCCACTCCAGTCGAAGATGCCCTCTTGCTCCTCGATGTGATTCCAGAAGACGTAGGTGGCAATGATTGTTACCCCACCCTCTTTCATCTTTCTGATTTCGTTTGCCCACTCGTTTGCGGGTATGCGGGAATAATGTACTTCACCCATCACTGGCACTACCCGATGGCCATCAATAATCAAGCTATGACGATCCCACGTAACTTGAGAGATTGAGAAAATGAGAGCATGAGAGCATGAGATAATAAAGTAAAATAAGACAATCAAGCGTTTCATAGTCGGATGCTGGAGGGGTTATAGGTTAGAGACTAATGGTATGAGTGTTCTCAGTGCAGGTGGCACAGGATGATTTACATCGAGGTCTTCGACTTGAGAAAGATAACGAAGTCCCCTATCCGCATGTCCGAGACCGATGTGACCGAGGGCCATCATCAGCGTGCAATGAATCGTGTTCTTCAACTGCAAATCACCATCCCAGATGAGCAAGTCGGGAAGAGACACTGCGAAATAGTCCATACGCACTTCATCGAAGATGTGCTTCTCGCCGTAATCAAGCAAGCGATAGAAGAGACTACGTGCTTTGTTCTCATCGCCCAACTTCCTGTAAGCCAGAGCGGCATAGAAGATTTTATCGGGCTTGGCATCGTTGTAATACATGGCCGCAGCCGGTTCGGTTGGACCCTCCGTTGCTTTCACGAGGCACTCATGCATCTTCTCTTTCTCTCCCTTTTTCTCGTAAGCCAGAGCCATCAGGTAGTAGAAATCGTTCTCTTGTGCGCCATAAAGTTTACCTTCGCCCAGATGATGGGGATATTCGAGGCAAGCCTCAAGCAAAGAAAGGGCTTTGTCTAGATTTTCTAGTTTTTCTAGAGTTTCTAGATTATCTAGATTGGCCAGCAAACTCTTTACTTGTTCCACACGACTTATTTGATACTGGGCAGGGACCTTGCCTTCGCCACCCTCCCAAGGATGGAACTTATGGGCATCGAGCTTAGTCATAGCTTCCTCGTAACGCCCAACCTGATTCAACAGAGTTATCTCCTCGAGCACAAGGTCGTCGCGCTCCTGGATTAAGACGGGATACTGCTGCAGGGAAGACAAGCGTTCGGCGTGCGGAAGACCTAAGGCCTTCTTGAGTTGATCAAGTTCCATCAGGATGCGACTATTGCTCTCGTCGAGATGGAAGGCCTTTTCCATCAATTCCAAAGCCTTTTGCTTGTCATCTTGCTTATTATATGCGGCCAAAGCCAGATTACGCCAAACGGTGGGGAACGCCGGATTCAGTTCGGAAGAGAGTTCCCACAGACGAATAGCCTCGTCATATTGGCGCTTGTCATAATAAAGACAACCTAACAGATAAGGCGCTTGTGCGTCCTTCTTGTCGAGCTGCATCACTCGATTCAAAGCCAAGATATCCTCCAACCTGTTCGGGAAACAAATGGGCAAAGGAGTATTGGGCAAAGGAGTCACTTCGCCATTTATCCAGGTCTTGTAATAGTAGGTCATAGCATTCACGGCTCCAACCTCGATGGCTAGGTCAAGCACAGCATTAGCCCTCACCCAAAGTCCTGCCTGAGCATAGTCGAGGGCCAACTCCTGATAATTAAGGGGATTACCGTGCATGAGACTAACCACACGATCCCGCTCGCCTGCTTCCCAGAGAACTCCATAGTTGAAACGGTCTTGCTCGAGACTTTCTTCCATCAGTTCCTCGATTCCGTCCTCAATACCGAGATTAGCCATCATGGCAACCTTGAGCGCACGAGCCTTCTGGTTGTGATAACCTGCCACAAGTGCACGATCGACTTCATACAAGGCATCTTCCCAGCGTCCTTGCAACGATGAAATCTGGGCACAAGCAAAATAGGCCGCACCTTGCCAACCACCATTCCAAGTAGCTTTATAGAACCAATCGTAGGCTTCGTTCAGTTGACACTGATACTTCAGGCACAGGCCTAAGTTGTACATCGGCTCGCCCCAATAGGGATTGGGATTACGCTTCATCAGTATCTTCACTGCCTTACGAAGGTATGGCTCTGCCTTCTCAAAGCGTCCACGACGAAGATACCATAGTCCCATCTGATTCAGACATCGGACATCATCGGGGTCACGGTGCAATGCCTCCTCGTAATAGTCAAGTGGAGACCAGGTCGCGTGGCGGTATTGTTCGAGATGCAAACCCGTCAGATAAAGTTGCTCCACCGTCTTGCAATCCTTCGCAGGCAGGGCTGCTTCTGCTGCATCGGGCACTCGTTTCACCTCGTCCGAAGCCTCGTGCCACGAAAGCGGACGTACGGCTCGTCCCACTTGATAGACCGTCAGCGTCAGTTTGTTGAAAGGAACGCCTTGGGTATCAATGACTTCCTCAAACACACCCTCAGGCGTCAGCGTTTCTTCCTTATTATATAATAAGGTAAAATCGTCGCTTTGCAATTCTATGCGGACGTTCTGCTTCGATGTAGCCAGCACCTTCACGCGAACGCCTCCTTCTTCCTTCTCCATGTTGAAGATGATGTCCTTCGAGGCTTGCTTCACGATACCCAGGTCACGATAAGGCATGAAGTACTGCGTGAACTCTTTCTCCTCGCAAGGCATTATCCACGAGAAGTCGGGCTGGTTTTCTGTATAAACACCGGCCATAAGTTCGATGTACGGTCCATCCTCATCCGTCAGGTTTCGGTCCCAAGCCCGTCCGAAGTCGCCATTACCCCAAGTCCACTGCTTCTTACCGGGCGAGACATGATGATTGGCCACATGAAGCATTCCGCCCTTAGTATCGTTCTCATAGCCCCCTTCAAAGTCATACTTCGAATTTACGCCCATGTAGGAGGTGGGCACTTTAATGTTCTTGTAGTTCGATATGTCCACGCCTGCAGAATAGTCCATCTTATAGTATGTGCCCGTAGCTATGGGGAACGTCGAAACTGCTCTCTTGCCATGATCAAATACGGCATTGATGTCAGGTGGAAAGACACTCTGGTACTCATCGTTTACGGACACAGCAGGATTGGCCCACCAAAGGAAGGTCTGGGGCAATTCCGAGCGGTTGTACAAACGCACGTTTATCTCCAGATAAGCGCAACCAGGACGCAGGCGGAAACCTACGGTCGACTTCTGGTGGAACATGCGTTCCATCTCCGAACACCATACGACGACACTTCCATCTTCCTTTTCCTCAATGTCACAGTCTATGGACATGAATGTCGAAGGACGATGGTGCTGTGGCCAGTTGAACTCAATGCCACCGCTTATCCACGGGCCTGCCAAACCCACGAGTGCAGGTTTTACCACATGGTTATAATAGACAAAGTGGCGTTGTTTAATCTTATCATACGCCATCTGCACTCGTCCGCCCAATTCCGGAAGTATCATCACCTTCAGGTATTCGTTTTCCAACCAGAGAGCGTGATAGGTATGGTCAGTCTTGGTGTCTGCAATCGACTCAATCACGGGATAGGGATAGACCACACCGCTCGAGCCTTGATATACACGGTTCTCAAGGAAGATGGGTGTCCGTTCTTCATGTCCCACCTCATAGGTTGGGATGACGATGTCTTCGCGCCAAACTTTTGTGGACTCACCCCCTGCCCTCCCTTTAAGGGAGGGAGTATTTACATTGGCAGTTGAATTATTCATTGTTGTTATTTTTAATTTCATGTAATGGATTCTACACGCGCATTCCTAACCCTTATTGATTCCCCTCGTCCTTTGGAGAGATATCAAGGGTGAGTTCTTGTTCCAGTTCCTCCAGACTCTTGCCTTTAGTTTCAGGGCATCTGCGCCATAGGAACAGGAATGCCAGAAGGCAGATGGACGAATAGCACCAGAAGGTTCCGTTTGAACCCAGAGCCGCATTCATGGAGGGGAAGGAGAAGGTGAGCGTGCAACAACCCACCCAGAGGGCAAATGTACAAGTTGCCATCGCGATACCACGAATGCGATGAGGGAATATCTCGGCAAGGAGTGTCCATGTGACAGGACCAAGGGTCATTGCATAGACAGATATTGCCGTAACAACTAGAAGCACCATCATGACACCTGTCACACCTTGCCAGTAGCAACAGCCAAGTACGAAGTAGATGATGCCGAGTCCGCCTGCGCCCAAGAGCATGAGCGTGCGGCGACCCCAGCGTTCAATGGTGTAAAGTGCAACGAAAGTGAATAGCACGTTGGCAATGCCAGTAATGACGATGTTGATGAACATACCATCGACGTTGAAGCCTGCCCCGACAAATATCTCCTGAGCATAATTAAAGATGACGTTGGTTCCGCACCACTGCTGGAACACGGCTATAATCAAACCCAGCAAGAGCACACTTCTGTAACGTGGGGCAAGCATTTCCTTCAGGCCTGCCTCCTTCTTTCTCTGCGTCTCGCCTCCTTCTCTTCTCAACTTCAGGAATACGGGACTTTCAGGAATGAATATGCTCATCACCAGGAACAAGGCGGCGGGGAGCGTCTCGGCCCAGAACATCCAACGCCAACCCCAAGCGACGTTCCACTCCTGAGATTCGGCTATCGTGGTGTCGCGCGCTAATAGCATGTTCACAATCTGTGCGGCCAAGATGCCTAAGACAATAGTCATCTGGTTCAAAGAAACCATTCGACCGCGTATCTCCGCAGGACTGACCTCTGCTATATACATGGGCGAGAGTGCTGAAGCCACACCTATGCCGATGCCTCCGATGAAGCGTGCTATATTAAATAAGGTAAAGTCATTGAAGACGCCCGTGCCTATGGCAGAGACCGTGAACAGGACTGCAGCGCAGGTCAATAGGGGCTTACGTCCCCAACGGTCAGCGGCGGCACCTGCCACCATTGCGCCCACGAGACATCCCACCAATGCTGTCGTCATGGCGACACCTTGCATAAGCGGACTATCCCCAATGCCAAAATAAAGTTCATAGAAGGGCTTTGCGCCTCCAATGACCACCCAGTCGTAACCAAACAACAGGCCACCCATGGCCGAAACCATGCAGATGAAATAGATGAATCCTTTGCTATTTTTCATGAGTAATTGTGTAATTAAGTTCAAAATCTGGTGCAAAGATAATGATTTCCATACAATAAAGATGTAGAATAATACGTTCTATTAGATGGACAAAACTACGATTTTACAATGACAAACGGGTTTAACGGTCAGCGAGAGGTGGTGCTCCCCCCAATGGTAGTAGATATGGAGCACAATGACATACTCACTTCGAGCCTTTATGTTACGGACATTGGCTACTATCCACACGCGTCCCATCACTATCGCACACGCGAACAGGGAATCGAGGAACACGTGCTCATCTACTGCGTCGACGGGGCTGGTTGGTATCGAGTGGGAGGACGGGAGTATCAGGTCGAAGAAGGACAATTCTTCGTTCTGCCTGCCCATCGGCCTCATGCCTATGGAGCAGCAAAGGGAGACAAGGCTTGGACCATCTACTGGCTTCATTTCAGTGGCACGCAAGCCCCCATCTATGCGGAAGGGGCATTAGAGCCTCAGAGCATCCGAACGGCGACTAACTCACGCATAAGCGACAGGAACAACATCTTTGAGGAAATCATGCAGACCCTGCAAGGCGGTTACAGCCTCGAACACTTGCGCTATGCTTCTGCCCTGCTACATCACTATCTCGCCTCGATGCGATACCTCGAACTCTATCGAAGCCAAGCCGACGAGAAGGGTAACTATGTCGATCCCGTGAGTGCGGCCATTCATTACATGCGGGAAAACATTGAGCACCACGTGACTGTCGACGATGTGCTTCGCTATGTGGGATATTCCCAGAGCCACTTCACAAGCTTGTTCAAGCAGAGTACAGGTTACAGCCCCATCAACTACTTCAACCAACTGAAGGTGCAAGCGGCTTGTCGCTATCTCGATGAAACGGATATGCGTGTCAACCAAATCTGCCATAAGGTGGGCATCGAGGACAGTTATTACTTCTCACGCCTCTTTACGCGAATCATGGGACTCTCGCCAACGGAGTACAGGAGTCGTGCGAGGTCATAACGTAGGAATTAGGAACAGAAAAAATCGAGCCTAGGTTCGAGTGCAATTGAGCCTAGGTTCGAGTGCAATTGAACATAGGTTCGATGATCGTTGAACTTAAGGCCTTTTTCAATCGAACCTGAGGCCTTATTCCAGAAGCCCTAGGGATTATTTCGGAAGGCCTAGGGATTATTCAGGAAGCCCTAGGGGTTATTTCGGAAGACATAGGGCTTACGAAAAAAACTCAAAGGTAGTAATCCTTTGTCAGTTCGGCATAGGCCTCAGAGCGATTGCCTTCGGCATCTTGCAAGACTATTTCCTCAGTCGAGAAGGAAGGCGAACCCGAACGCGAAAACGAGAGCATGACACGCTTGGGAGACTTACGCAAAACGGTGCGAACCTGACACTTTCGGATAACAAATAGTCCTTTGATAAATGCCTTGTCCGTGAATGAGTTACATGCATTCATTGGAAGTATTACATGAAACGTGCCATCATCGGCAAGAAGACGAAGGACTGCCTCCAATAAATCGTCGAAATCGAGCATCGCAGCATGGCGAGCAAGAGCGCGGGCACCATCGGGTGAGAGTGTGTCTTCGGTGAAGAAGGGGGGATTGCATAATATACAATCGAACTGGACGAGGGGGCTGTAATCCCTGACATCGGCCTCTTGAATGTCAACACGCGATGAGAAAGGACTCTGCTCGACATTCTCCTTCGCCTGAAGCGCTGCATCCGAAGCAATCTCAACACCCGTTACCCGAGCCTGAGGATTGCGTTGAGCAACCATCAAGGCTATGAGGCCTGAACCTGTGCCTATGTCCAGGATGCGACGAGCCTCCTCTACCCTCGCCCACGAACCTAACAACACGCCGTCGGTGCCCACTTTTTGGGCGCAACGGTCGTCTTGTATGGTGAATTGTTTGAAACGAAACATGCACAAAGATACAAAAAGATTAAGGAATAGGGATTAAGGATGAAAGTTTTTTTGTATCTTTGCGCTCGCTTATAGATAGAGGTACATTTTCTTATGAACATGAACGAAGATCAAATACAAAATCCATTCTCATTTATTGCAGATTTCGAGGGAGACATCAGACAATTGACCGAGCAGCCCATCCCTCCTGTATTGCCCATTCTGCCCTTGCGCAACCTGACGCTCTTTCCCTGCGTCATGTCGCCTGTCAGGGTTACGCGCAAGAGCTCTCTGCAACTGGTTCGCCGTGCCTATGAATCAGGCGATCCCATCGGAGCCTTTTGTCAACGCAACACCGCAGCAGAGCACCCCACCCTTGCCGACCTTTATCAGACGGGAGTGGTTGCTCGTGTGGTGAAGTTTCTGGAATTGCCCGACGGTGGAGTGACGGTTATCCTGCAAGCCTCATGCCGTGCTTTGCTTCGCGAATGCGTGCAGACGCGTCCTTACCTGAGAGCGAAAGTGGATCAGTTAATGGAATTCTACCCCGAAGAGCACGACGTCGAGTTCGACATGCTTGCTGATACCAGTCGCAAACGCGCCATTCATCTCATCGAGACGAGCGAGGATTTGCCTAACGAAGCAAAGTTTGCCATCATGAACATCGGCAATGAAATCTTCATGGTAAACTTCCTTTGCACCAGCCTTCCCATACCCGAGGAAGAGAAGCAAGACCTGATGAACATTGCCATCGTGAAAGAGCGTACGGCAAAACTGATACAGAGCATCAACAAGGTGCAAACGCTTGTGGATATGAGGAATCGCATTCTTCAGCAGACGCAAGTGGAGGTCAATCGCCAACAGCGCGAGTGGTTCCTGCAACAAGAGATTAAGAACATACAGGACGAACTCGGAGGTGCGACACCCACCAAAGATGTGGAGCAGTTGCGTGCAAGACTTGCTGCAAAGAAGATGCCCCAGTATGCAATCGATGCCTTCCTTGAGGGTTTGAGGAAGTTGGAGCGCGTCAATCCGCAAAGCCCCGATTATAATGTCGAGTTGAACCATTTGCAAACCATCCTTCAACTCCCGTGGGAAGAGTACACAGAGGACAACCTGAACATCTCGAACGCAGAGCGCGTGCTCAATCACGACCATTACGGACTGGAGGAAGTGAAGGAACGCATACTCGAGCATCTGGCCGTGCTGAAACTCAGAGGCGATATGAAGTCGCCCATCCTCTGCCTTTATGGTCCTCCGGGCGTAGGTAAGACCTCACTCGGACGCAGTATTGCCGAAGCGCTGAAACGCAAATACGTGCGTGCTTCCTTAGGCGGACTGCACGATGAAGCAGAGATTCGTGGACACAGACGCACGTACATCGGTGCCATGCCTGGACGCATCCTGAAGAGCATCATTAAGGCCGGCTCCAACAACCCTGTGTTCATCCTCGATGAGATAGATAAGATAAGCGGGCGAACCATGAATGGCGACCCCTCGTCCGCCCTTTTGGAGGTTCTCGACCCAGAGCAGAACTCCGCTTTCCACGACAACTTCCTCGATATGGACTATGACCTGTCGAAGGTTATGTTCATAGCCACAGCCAACGACGTTAGTCAGATACCGCGTCCTCTCCTCGATCGAATGGAACTGATTGAGGTCACGGGCTACTGCACGGAAGAGAAGATTGAGATTGCACGCAGGCACCTCATCAAGAAGACAAAGGAGGCACACGGCTTGCAAGGAAGAAAGGACGTGAAGATGACGAAGGCCGCCATCGAGTACGTCATTGAACACTACACGCGAGAAAGTGGTGTTCGCGGATTGGAAAAGCAACTGAACAAGTTGTTCCGTAAGGTTGCGCTCGCCATAGCACGCGACTCCGAAAGCATAGACACGAACATCGGAATCGACACCGTTAAGCAACTGCTGGGCAAGGAACCCTATAACCGCGACTCATACCAAGGAAACGGGACGGCAGGAGTCGTTACCGGTTTGGCTTGGACAAGCGTTGGAGGTGAGATACTCTTCATCGAGACAAGCCTCAGCCGCGGGCAAGGAGGCAAGATGACCCTCACGGGAAACCTTGGCGACGTGATGAAGGAAAGCGCCATGCTTGCGTTGGAGTACATCAAGGCACATGTCGACCAGCTCGGCATCGACCCACGTATCTTCGAGCATTGGAACATTCACTTGCATGTGCCCGAGGGGGCAACGCCAAAGGACGGGCCTTCGGCAGGTATCACGATGGCGACCTCTCTGGCTTCGGCACTCACGCAACGCAAGGTACGCCCCTATCTGGCAATGACGGGAGAAATAACCTTGCGCGGTAAGGTGCTACCTGTCGGAGGCATAAAAGAGAAGATTCTTGCCGCCAAGCGTGCAGGCATCAGGGAGATAGTCATCTGTAAGGACAATCGCAAGGATATAGAGGAAATACCTGAGATGTACTTACGAGGCGTCTCGTTCCACTATGTGGAGAGTGTAAGGGACGTACTCCGCTTTGCTTTGCTTCCCGAGAAGGTGAAGGACGCCATAGACTTCTCGGTGCCCGAGAAAGCTCCCCAATAAGCATCCACACAGAAAGGAAAGGCCCCTCTCTAACTCCCCCCGTGGGGAGGAGAATATTATGAATTATGAATTGTAAATTGTGAATTACAACTTAATCCATACCGACGACAAGTCTTCTGCTCGTGCAGGAATCATCACCACCGACCACGGACAGATAGAAACCCCTATCTTCATGCCCGTAGGCACGGTGGGGAGCGTGAAAGGCGTTATGCAACGCGACCTGAAGGATGAGGTTCATGCCCAGATAATCTTGGGCAACACGTATCACCTCTATTTGCGACCAGGCACGGAAATACTGGAACAAGCCGGAGGACTGCATCGCTTCATCAATTGGGACCGCCCCATCCTCACCGATAGCGGAGGCTTTCAGGTGTTCTCTCTCACAGGCATACGCAAACTGAAGGAGGAAGGATGCTATTTCCAAAGCCACATCGACGGCTCGCGACACTTCTTCTCACCCGAACGAGTAATTGACATCGAACGCTCTATCGGAGCCGATATCATCATGGCTCTCGATGAATGCCCCCCCGGAACAAGCGACTATGCTTATGCAAAAAAGAGTCTGGGACTCACCCATCGCTGGCTCGACCGCTGTTGGGCACGCTTTCAGGAGACGGAACCCCTGTATGGCCATCATCAGAGCCTCTTTCCCATCGTACAGGGATGCACTTACAAGGACCTGCGCCAGCAATCGGCCGAGTTCGTTGCATCAAAGGGTGCCGACGGCAATGCCATAGGTGGATTGGCAGTAGGAGAACCGGCTGAGGTGATGTACGAAATGATAGAGGTGGTCAACGACATCCTGCCGAAGGACCGTCCGCGCTATCTCATGGGCGTGGGAACTCCCGCAAACATACTCGAAAGCATAGAGCGAGGGGTGGACATGTTTGATTGCGTTATGCCTACTCGCAACGGACGCAACGCTATGCTATTCACCTCTGAAGGCATTATGAACCTTCGCAACAAGAAGTGGGAAAACGACTTCTCACCCATCGACCCAAATGGAACGGCAAGTGTGGACACATTCTACACTCGTGCCTATCTCCATCACCTCTTCAAGGCACAAGAACTGTTGGCCATGGAGATTGCAAGCATCCACAATCTTGCCTTCTACCTATGGCTCGTAGGCGAAGCCAGAAAGCACATACTCGACAACACTTTCACGACGTGGAAAGCGCAGATGATGAGGAAAGTAACCAATCGACTGTAAAACATCCCCCTGTCCCTCTCCCAGGGATGGGCATGAACTACAAAGAAGAAACGTATGAAGGAAAAAGACAACATAACCCCGGAGCACGACAAGGGCGTACACGTCCCCTCCCCCTCAAGGAGGAGCTGGAGGGAGTTTCTTTTCCTCAAGCGCATCGATACTTACATCATCAGTAAGTTCTTGGGGACATACTTCTTCTCCATCCTGCTCATCATTGGCGTTACGGTTGTTTTCGACTACAACGACAATATCGATAAGTTCACACAGAACGGTGCACCTTGGCGCGAGTTGATGATTTACTACCTCAACTTCATGCCCTATTATGCCAACCTGTTCTCGTCGTTGTTTGTCTTTATAGCAGTTATCTTTTTCACGAGCAAACTGGCTGGAAACAGCGAGATTATTGCCATCCTAAGTGCTGGAGTAAGCCTTCGGCGTCTCATGCGACCTTATTTGATTAGTGCGGCTCTCATTGCCCTACTGACCTTATGGTTAGGTTCGGAGGTGATACCTCGCGGAAGCGTCGAGCGACTCGCCTTTGAGAACCAGTACAAGCGACGCGGAAACAAAAAGAATCCCACCTATGCCGACAATGTCCAACTGCAGGTTGACACCGGTGTAATAGCCTTTATCGAGCACTTCGATGGTCCCTCTAAAACGGGCTACCACTTCCAACTGGACAAGTTCGAGCACAAGCGTCTTGTCTCTCACATGACGGCTCAAAGCGTCACCTACGACACCCTCTCCAACGAGCGATTCCATTGGCACATCAAAGATGCCACCATTCGTGACATGAGAGGCATGCGAGAGCGCATCACGCACTACCCGCAGCTCGACAGCGTTATCGTGATGGAACCCAGCGACTTCTTATTCACCCACGACTTCCAAGAGACCATGACCAATCGTGAACTTAAGGAACACATCGAACGGGCACGCATTCGCGGAACAGGCAACCTAAAACCATTCCAGGTTGAATATTACAAACGCTTCGCCTCTGCCTTTGCTGCGTTCATCATGACTGTCATTGGCGTCTCGCTCTCTTCGCGCAAACGCAAGGGAGGCATGGGATTCTCGCTTGGCGTAGGACTTGTGCTCAGTGTAACTTATGCCTTCCTTCAAGCCGTCACCGCAGGCTTTGCCACCAACGCAAACGTGCCTCCTCTCTTAGCCGTATGGTTGCCCAACATCCTATTCACCATCATTGCAATCTATCTGTATAAGCAAGCACCAAGATGAGAAGGCCCCCCGTTGTAAGAGAATGAGAAAATGAGAGAATGAGAGAATGAGAGCGCTTGAACTTGTTCGCTTGCGTAGCGAAGAAGAGCAAAAATTGTGAATTGTGCATTATGAATTATGCATTATGAATTAAATTGATGGAATTCTACGAATTAGACTTATGCGATGGAGTGCTCGATGCACTCGATGACATGCGATTCTACAAGACCACGCCCATACAAGAACATGCGATTCCTCCCATTCTGGAGGGCAGAGACCTGATAGGCGTGGCACAGACAGGAACAGGGAAGACTGCAGCCTACCTGCTCCCTGTCCTTTCTATGCTGTCGGAAGGCAACTACCCTCGCGATGCCGTCAACTGCATCATCATGGCGCCCACGCGTGAGTTGGCACAACAAATCGACCAAGCCATGCAAGGCTTCTCCTATTACCTCGACGACATCAGTTCCGTTGCCGTGTATGGTGGCAACGACGGGGTACGCTACGAGCAAGAGAAGCGTGGATTTAATACTGGTGCAAGCATCATCATTGCCACGCCCGGACGACTCATCAGTCATATTTCCTTGGGCAACATCGACCTCTCACGCGTGTCCTTCTTCATCCTCGACGAGGCCGACCGCATGCTCGACATGGGTTTCTCGGACGATATCATGCAGATAGAACGCCAGTTGCCCAAAGACAGACAAACCATCATGTTCTCCGCCACGATGCCTGAAAAGATAGTGGAACTTGCCAAGAGCATTCTCGACAACCCAGTTCGCGTCAGCATCGCCATCTCTCGTCCTGCCGACGGCATTCACCAGAGCGCCTACGTCTGCTACGAACCCCAGAAGCTGGGCATCATACGTTCGATGTTCCGCGAACGCAAACCCGAACGCGTCATCATCTTTGCAGGTTCGAAACTGAAGGTAAAGGATCTCGCCATCGCACTCAATCGTGAAGGTTTCAACGTGGGGGCTATGCACAGCGACCTCACTCAACCCGAACGCGACGATGTTATGTTCCGTTTCAAGAGTGGTAAGATTGATATTCTTGTAGCCACAGACATTGTTGCACGTGGCATTGATATCGACGACATTCAACTGGTACTCAACTACGATGTTCCTCACGATAGCGAAGACTATGTCCATCGCATAGGTCGCACAGCACGTGCAGGAGCAGAAGGCCGCGCCGTTACTCTCATCTCCGAGAAAGACCAGGCCTTCTTCCGCCAGATAGAGCACTTCCTTGGTGCACCCGTAACCAAGAACCCCTTACCCGCCGAACTTGGCGAAGCACCCGAATATAAAGGCAAGGGACAGGCAGGTCGCAAGGCAGGTCGACATAATCATGGTGGACAGCGCAGAGGAGGCAAGAAACATTTCCACCGGCATAATCCTCAGAAACCATCGTAAGAGATACGGCAACCCTTGACGAACCCAACCGGGTTGCCTCACTCCTATTCCCCACTTCAACTACTCCTCCACGCCAGGCTGCCAACGCCTAGGCGTCGATAGGACGTCTCCTGCAAGTCTGTGATGAAAGACTTAGGTCTTACACGCGAAAGACTTAAGTCTTACAAGCTAAAGACTTAAGTCTTCCACTAAACACACATAGGCGTTACCCTATAACGCCTACGAGCAAGCCCGATTTCTCCTAGAATACATCAAGAAAGCACCTGCAAGCCTCAAAGAAAGGACCCACGAGCCTAAGCTGCAGGTTGTATAATGTTTAAAGTTACATTATATATATTACGCGCGCGATTACTCGAACTTAGGAGCATCGGCAAACGACTGACCGCGAAGGTCCTTCTCAGAGAGAAGCAGTTCGGAGGCTGGCATAGGCCACTGGATGTTGAGCGTGGGATCGTCGTAACGAATGCACTGCTCTGCTTCGGGGTGGTAGGGATTGTCAACCTTATAAGAGAAGATGGCTTCGGGACTCAACACGAGGAACCCATGAGCAAAGCCGCGAGGGATGAAGAACTGGCGATGGTTCTCATCGCTAAGTTCAACCACGATATGCTGGCCATAGGTGGGCGAAGTACGGCGCAGGTCAACTGCCACATCGAGGACACGCCCTTGTATCACTCTCACCAGCTTTGCCTGGCTCCACTCGCCCTGCTGATAATGAAGGCCACGAAGAACACCTCGCGAGGACTTAGACTCATTGTCTTGAAGGAAATCTACCGGACCAATATGTCGCTCGAAATCAGCACGTTGCCATGCTTCCATGAAATAACCACGTGAATCTCCAAACACCTTGGGCTCCAATATCCACACGCCCTCAAGCTCTGTCATTATGTACTCCATAACTTTTTCCTTTTGCTTTGCAAAGGTAACATTTTTTTTCACAATTTCATAATTAATTTTTCTCTTTTCACTTTTCACTTTTAATTTTTTATTGTACCTTTGCAGTATGAATCAGTTTCCTACTTTAATAGAATATCTGTTACTCACTCACGACCATGTAGTTATACCTGGCATGGGAACTTTCATTGTGCAACAGATGGAGGCTCGCCGCAACGAGAATGAGGAGGCATTCCTGCCGCCCTATCGTTCGGTGCGTTTCAACAGGGAACTGAATCATGACGACGGCACCTTGCTTAATGCCATCCAAGATAGCCTGAAACTGACCAAGGAAAATGCCGAACGGACGCTTGGCACATGGGTTGACGATTTCAACCAAGAACTAAGTGAAGAAGGATACTCCGAATTCGGAGCTGTTGGCGTATTTACAACCGACGAACACGGGAACATGATTTTCACCCCACAGGAGTCGGGTGTGACAACGCCTGAGTTCTATGGCCTTGACGCTTTCCACATGAGCGAGGTCACCCAGGAACCAAGAGCCAAGGTTGTGCCCATGGCTGCTGCCGTAGAAGCCGACGAGAAGGAAATCACCATTCGCATCAACAGGCGTATTGCCAATTGGGTTGTAGCCGCTTGTGCCGCTGTGCTGCTGGCAATGGTGTTCAGTATGCCTTTGCCTGAAGGAGGCAAGGAGATAAGAAGCAGTATCAAGGAGATGCTCATGCCTGCATCTAAAGCCAAGCTGAGCGAGGCAGTAAACCAAGAAGCAAAGAATGCCTCTGCCACCGCGCTTACAGAGGAAACCGTCACCAACCAAACGGAGGACTCCAGCCTGCATGCAACGCAGCAAGACGAAGTGGCACCCGAAACCGAATACTGCATCGTTATGGCTTGTGCCATTCCCCTAAAGAGCGCACAGCGTTATGTAGAGGTTCTGTCGGAACGTGGCTTCCTGAGTGCCCGCGTAGTTGAGCATGGGAAAATGGTGCGCGTTGTCGTTGGCCATTATCCTACGGAAGAAGCGGCTAACGAAGGGGCAAGGGAGATACGCCAGCGAGATAGCGAGTATCAAGGTGCATGGGTCATGGCACTATAATGGTTAACGGTTAATGGTTAATGTTAAGTGAATTCTGTTTTTTTCCATTCTCGTTAACCATTAAACTTTATCCTTTTATAATATGAAGCGAGTTCGTTGTCCTAAATGTGATAATTACATTACCTTCGACGAAACTCAGTATGCCGACGGTCAACAGTTGGTGTTCCAATGTCCGCATTGCCAGAAGCAGTTTGGCATTCGCATTGGCGTAAGCCGACTTCGCGACAAGCACGAAGAGCGCAACCTCGATGAACAGCAGGGTGCAAAGGAGTGCGGAAGCATCGTTGTGGTGGAGAACGTGTTCCACTACAAGCAAGTGATTCCACTCAAGATGGGCGACAACGTCATTGGCCGATATGTGCGAGGCACAGACATCAACACTCCCATAGAAACTCGCGACCCAAGCATCGACACCAAACACTGCATCATTCGTGTGCAGCACGACAAGCATGGCAACTTGCAGTATATCCTGCGCGACGCACCTTCCAACACCGGTACCTTCTACATGAACGATATCCTGCGCGATCAAGATCGCGTGCGACTCTCCGAAGGCGATATCATTACCATTGGTGCCACAACACTCATCCTCCGAACCGCTAATTCCAAAGACGATGAATAAGATTCTTTCCCTCCTACTCCTTCTATTTACGTTCCTGCCCGCAAGTGCACAAGACAACGAATGGGAACTCATTTTCCACGATGAATTCGATGGCAGTGAAGTCAATTGGAACGTATGGCACTCCGAAAGGGGCTTCGTTCGCAACGAGGAATATCAATGGTATCAACCAGAGAATGCCCATGTAGAAAACGGCCTGCTCGTGCTCGAAGGACGACTCGACAGCATTCCCAATCCGAATTACAATCCTGAAGCTCGCGACTGGAGGCGTTCGCGTCCGTATGCCCAATACAGCAGTGCAAGTATAAACACCAGAGGTTCGTTCTCCTTTCAGTACGGACGTTTGGAGGTGAGAGCACGCATTCCTGCCGTCATTGGCTCATGGCCTGCTATCTGGACGCTTGGCACAAGTATGCCTTGGCCTTCGTGCGGAGAGATTGACGTGATGGAATACTATCACATCAAGGGTGTGCCTCACATCCTGGCAAATGCAGCATGGGGAGGCAACCAACGCGGTGTGGCTAAGTGGAACACTAAGACCACCCCCTACGCCCATTTCCTTGAGAAAGACCCATATTGGAACGAAAGGTTCCACACGTGGCGCATGGATTGGGACGAACAGTGGCTTCGCATCTATCTCGATGACGAGTTGCTGAACGAGACCGACCTCTCCACTACTATAAATGGAAGAATAGGCAATAACGAGAATCCCATGCGCCAGCCTCATTACATCCTTCTCAATCTGGCTATTGGAGGACAGAACGGCGGTACACCTGTTGCCGATGCCTTCCCTATGCGCTACGAGATTGACTACGTAAGAGTTTATAAGAGAAGCCCACTCTAACTCCCCCAAGGGGGAGGAACTCGCTCCCCTTTGTGGGGCCGAATCCACATTGAGTGGATTCTATAAAGACCCCAGTCGCCCCCAAGGGGGAGGAAAAGACCCTTCCTTCTATAAATAATAAATTGTCAAATCGTAAAATTGTCAAATCGTAAAATTATATACTATGTGGAAATACTTCGTAATCTTCATCCTGGTCATGAGCGTCATCACGTTCTTTGTATTTGGCTGGGACAAATGGAAAGCTAAGAACGACAAGTGGCGCACGCCAGAGAGCACACTATTCCTGCTTGCCATCTTTGGCGGTTCTATTGGTGCGTTGTTGGGCATGCAGGTATGGAGGCATAAGACTCAGCATTGGTCGTTCCGTCTGGGCATCCCCATCATCCTCATCCTTCAAGCCGCAGGCCTTGTGTGGTACTTCTTCTTCAGTAAGTAATCCGTTCCTTGATGAAAGACATAGAGAAGTGGACGCTGCTCAGCAGTGAATATCTCATCCGCCGTCCTTGGATGGTGGCTCGTCGCGACCATGTGAGGTTACCAAGCGGAGCAGAACATCCGGAGTTTTACGTATTGGAATATCCCGATTGGGTGAACATCATCGCGCTTACGAAGGAGGGCAAGATGGTGCTTGAGCGCCAATATCGCCACGCTCGCCAATTGGTGGGATGGGAATTGCCCGCAGGCGTCATCGAGGATGGAGAAGACCCCCTCAAGGCTGCCCAACGCGAAATGTGGGAGGAGACAGGTTACACAGGTGGCGAATGGAGCCACTTCATGACGCTTTGTCCCAATGCGAGTGCTTGCACCAACGTCAGTCACACCTTCATAGCACGAGGTGTTGAACGCAACGACACACAGCATCTGGAAAAGACGGAAGACATAGCCGTATATGAGATAGAAGAAAGCGAGGTGCTGCGCATGCTTCAGGAGGGCGAGTTCCACCAAGCCCTTATGGCAGCACCCTTGTGGAGATATTTCTACGAAAAGAAGTAAACAATAAAGGCTACCCCGAAAGGTAGCCTTTTATGTTTGTTATCAGTATTCATCAGAACTTGAAGCCTGCCGTAAACATCAACTGATGACGGTTGAGGTCAACGTTGACAGGATCTATGTAAGCATTGGTCAAGTCTGGATTGTCCTTTGCAAACTGTCCGTCAGGAGCAGTGAAGCCAGAGTCGAAGGCATAGAACTTCGCATTCTGCACGCGATACTTGTAAGCCATATCGGCATAGAACTTCTTGTACTTGAAGCCCACACCAAAGGTAACGATGTTGGCGGCACCCAGTGTCATGTAGTCGGTGCTCGTCTGGTAGTTCATAGCCTTGGAGTCGAGAGCAAACTGGTCGAAATAGGGATTGTCCTTATAACGGCTGCTTACGAAATTGTAACCCACGCGGAGGGCAACAGCGTCAACGGGCTTCACCTCCATACCTAAGCGAATGGTGTGCTGACCACGCAGACAGTCCTTCGTCAGTTGGTTCATAGCCAGGTCCTTCGTTCCCTTATAAGCGCTATGGTAACCGTCGTCGTTATAGCTGGGATAGCCCATAGAGGTCTTAGAGGTGTTGGCAAACTCATACTCAATGCCCCATGCAAGGAACTTGTCAACGGTGGAACCCAGACTCAGGCGAGTGCGCCAAGGTGTGCGAACGGTGTACTCAAGATAGCTCTCGAGGGTGTTGGTGCGTGAACCCTGAACATTATCCGTCAGGTCATAGAGTGTGCTATTGCTGAAGCGATACCATGTAGGAGTCTCGATGGTCAGACCAATGCGGAAGGGGCTTTCCACCATAGGACGTGCAATGAAGCCTAACTTCAGGTTCACACCATGACCTTCGATATCGCGGTCGTTGTATAGCATATAATCGCCATAGGTTCCGTCCTTGTCTGCGTTCAGTTCCTCGTACATGCTCCAAGAGACATAATCGAGACGGTCAACACCCAGGGTCAGACCCGTATAGAAGCGATTGTTGACGTTGAAAGCAACATTCATGTCATAGGACTGCATCGAACCACGCTGGTGACGAGTATAGTAGGCCTTCTCACCACGATAGGCATTATAATAACCCAGTTCGTCGCTTGACAAGTATCCGTTGTCCACAGCAATACCAGTCAGGTTATAATCGGTGTCAAAGCCTTCGTTGGCGAGTTCTGCCACTTGGTCCATCTGCGACAGACCTCTGAGATTCAGGTTATCAGCATAGAAGCCCATGTTGAAGTTGGCTTTCTTCTGATAGTTTACGCCAAAGTTGACATACTTCAGTTTGTCGCCATCCGTCTTGAGACTCCACACAAAGCCCATTTGGTCGAAGCTTGCGCGTGCCAGTTTCTCATTGAATGTGCGATTCCCGTCATCCGAGTTCCAGCCATTGGCTTTGTTAGGCATGATGGCACCGAAGGTCAATGCGACATCGCTCTTGCGATAGAGTGCCATTCCGGCAGGGTTTGAACTGATGACGGAGAGGTCTGCTCCCAAGGCGCCCATAGCACCTCCCATACCTACATAGCGAGCAGTTCCTATAACATCGTCAGTAGCTGTCAGACGATCGTTCAGGTAAGTGTCCTGTGCGCTTGCGATGGCTGCTGCACCCAGCAACATGGCCATCAGGAAATAACGCTTTGTCATATCGTATTTATATAAGTTCAAATGTCAAATGTCGAATGTTAAATGTAAATATTGTCCAATCGTGAAATCGTCCAATCGTGTGATCGTCCAATCGTGTGATCGTCCAATCGCTTAGCGTCTTCCGCCGCCGCCACCGCGACTGCCGCCACCGCCGCCTCCGGAGAAGCCACCGCCTCCGCGAGAGCCACCAGAGAAGCCACCGCCACTCGAGAATCCACCACCACGACTGCTACTGCTGCTCGAGGAGATGCTACCACTACGAGAAGCTGCAGAAGAACTGCGGGTTGCTGTGCTTGTGCTGCGGGATACTGTATTAGTACGGCTGTTGGTTACCGTCGAACGCGACGAACTGCCAGTGATGCCACGAACGGTGGAAGTTGTTGTACCACGAGTGTTGATGCCTGAGCGAACTGCTCCACGTTCACCACGTGTGGCAGGAACGGTCGTACGACTGCTACCCAGAGCGCTTGTGCCTGTGCGTCCACTACGAGTGATGGTACGTGTGGAAGCAGTAGCTCCACGACTCGAACCGCCAGTCATAGCATATCCGCGACCATCATTGAACCCACGGTGAGGCGTATTGCTTGCCCAGTTGTGGCCATAATAGCCTCCGTAGTAGTGGTGATGCCAACCATAGTAGCCTCCCCATCCCCAGCCATAGCCGTAGTACCAGGGGTCATACCAACCATAGTAGCCGTGCCAACCATACCATCCCCAAGGACGATAGCTCCATCCCCATCCTCCATAGTACCAAGGATCGTAGTAGAAGGGGTCGTACCAGGGATCGTACCAGCTGTAATAAGGATAACCATAGCCGTGGAAGCGAGCCAGACGAGCCGAATAGATGTAATCGTCTTCGACGGGTGCAGGCGCTTCGTTCAGACCGCTGTAACCATTACTCAGAACGTACTCTCCCTTCTCGTTCAAAGCCAGTTGGCTTTCGTCGATCTGGAAGGTGTCCGTCTCCGTAATGATGGTGACGTTCTTGCCGGTAGTTCCACGGCGGTTGTATTCATCAACGTCGCGCAGTGGTCCCGTGTAATACTCCGCAGACGCAGAGGTTGTTGGCTGAACCCTTACGGTCTGGCGCGCAACACTCGTCGAGGGAGCACTTGTGGTGGTTGTCTGCGTTGACGCTGCCTTTTTCTTCGGAACGAAGTACATATCGTCATCGTTCTGTGCGAAGCAGATGACTGGCATCATGGCCAGCATCATCCAAAAGATTGTTCTTGCTTTCATAACTACCATATTTAGAGTTTCTCTGATGCAAAATTACTACCTTTTCATCTCATGGCAAGGGGAAAATCCCCATTTTCTAGGGGAAAATCCCTCTAATTATACTTTTTTTGTGTAATTTCGCACTCAGGAACACATTTATTTCCGCAATAGGATGAAATATTACGAGGTCCAATTCACTGTCAAGCCCTATAGCGAGGAGGCTTGCGACGTGCTCTCCTCCCTGCTTGCCGACGCTGGGTTCGAGTCTTTCGTTCCCACGGAAGAAGGTCTGGAAGCCTATGTCCAGCAATCGCTCTACGACGAGCAGACTGTCAGTCAGATAACAAGCGACTTTCCCCTACCCCACGTTTCCATCTCTTTCGTCACACGCGAAGCACCCGACGAGGACTGGAACCAACGATGGGAAGAAGAAGGTTTCGAACCCATTGTCATCGACTCCCTTGTAGGCATTCACGACACGCGCCACACCTGTCCGGTCGATTGCACCTACGACATCACCATCAATCCCCGTATGGCGTTTGGTACAGGCACTCACCCCACCACGAGGCAGATCTTGCGCCAACTCTGCACAATGCCGCTTCAAGGCAAAAGCATCGTCGATGCAGGTTGTGGAACGGGTGTTCTCGGTTTCCTCTGTTCCATGCGAGGCGCACGCGACATCTTTAGTTACGACATCGATTCGTGGAGTGTGGAGAACACGGAGATTAACGCCCAGCTCAATGGCATCACCAACCTTCGTGTTCTCGAAGGCGACGCCAGCGTGCTTCCCTCTAACCCGATGTTCGACCTCCTGATAGCTAACATCAACCGCAACATCCTGCTCAACGACCTACCCCGCTTTGCCCAAGTCCTGAAGCCTGGAGGTCAACTCCTGCTCAGCGGTTTCTACGAGGCCGATGCCCCCCTGCTCATACAGAAGGGAGCAGCTTTTGGTTTGTCTTTGGAAAAAGAAACGAGTGAGGAAGGTTGGGAGATGATGGTGTTGAGGAAGGGGAGTTCCTAGGGGATGGATAATGGATAATGGACAATGGATAATGGATAATGGATAATGGATAATGGATA
>JAGCVH010000064.1 GCA_017962495.1 Bacteroidaceae bacterium | reverse complement strand
GGGTTGCATGCCTTCCTCAAGATAGAATTCCTTATCTTCCCCAAGTTTTGCTCCATAGTCAAAGACTGTGGGATTTGACTCATCTTCGCTGCACGCCACGAAAGTCATGGCGGCTAATAGAATAAATAGATACTTTTTCATAGTATTATTGTTTTATCATCTTTTTATTTCCCTGAATATACAACCCTCGCTTGGGATTAACCACTCGCCGACCGCTTAAATCATAGACAGGAGCATTATTGTCAATTTTGGATTTTGAGTTTTGAATTGACTCAATTCCGTCTGTCCCCTTGCACTCCAAAGTTACATATTCATAGATTTCCTGGCTCTCGTCGAATCGTCCAATGTGATAGGTGCCAGCCTTGAACCCCGGGATGCGAACATGTACCATGCGAGTAGCTCTGCATGTAGGTACACTCGCAGTCATTGGAGTAAAATAGCTAACGCGTACGCTGATGGTGTCTTCCTTGATAAAGCAGGACGCATATCCTGTGAAGCATTGCATGTATGGTACTTTTCCATCCATGCAAAGGGTACCGCCAGAAAAAGAGTAGTTGATAAAGTCGGCACCCTGAGGCGTATGGTCTTCGGGTTCGAAGTAGGTAAGTTTATATTCGTCCTCATTTAGGCAAATACGAGCTATGATATTGAATCCAGGTGCCTGTATGGTGCGTACCTTGATGGGGCGTGAAGGGAAATCGACATATTGTTCAGCCAGAGAAAGGGGGAGTATGCCCCATGTCATAGAACCGATTCCCTCAATCCATACGTCCTCCGAACCATCCCACAGGGATTGCAGGCGCAGCATTCTCGGCGTCTTGTCCTCATAGTACCAGATATATGGGTCTATGTCAGCAAAATACCCAGTATCCACCACCTGAAACTGCTCACCGCGAGAGTCTGTGAAGACATCGCCCTTTGCAAGTCCGTAGTCAAGAAGGACGGCTTCCGTTTCGTCGGGCAACCTGCAAATCACCTTGTCGCCTTCTTGCCGGTAAAGGAGTGTGTCGGGTTTTATGGTCCTATCCTTGATGTCATCGTAGAAATAGGGAGCACGGGCGTCAAGATGTCGAATGGTTGTTATACAGTATTTTTCCCCTCCAATGATGCTGTCTCCTTTTATTATTGAATATTGACGCCTTGTAAGGTCGCCAGTATCCAGTAGATAATACATTATCCAATTTGTTTGCATATTACCTGGAACTTCTGACAATAGTTCCCGATATGTGTTAGCATAGTAGGCTTTATAATCCGAAAAAATAGTAGGATATCCAAAATCTCCTCCCTTGGCAGGGTAGCCCCGAGGATCATTTGCTTGTGAAAATGCTGTAAAACTATACAACAAAGCAAATAATACAGAAATAAGTAATTTCTTCATGGCTCTATTTTTTAACTATCTTTTTATTTCCCTGAATATACAGTCCTCGCTTGGGATTAACCACCCGCCGGCCACTGAGGTCATAGATGGCATCTGCCCCATTATGAATTGTGCGCTCGGCATCTGCGAAGTAGTGACGCTTGCGTAGATCATCGGAGCAAGAATTCTGAATTGACTCGATTCCGTCTGCTCCCTTGCACACAAGCGTCTCCGTCCCAAAGATGTATGTCCCAGGCTTGAAGCCGGGAATCTTTATATCAATGTCTGTATATACATCGCTCATCGAACCATGATGGTGAGGAGACAGAAATTCTGTCATAGAAATAACATTATTCTCGTCGACCATCATCTCAAAATAGTTAGGCCCATAGAAGTCTTTCAAAGGCACAACGCCCTTAATACATAACGTGTCGTCCGTGAAACCGAAATCCCAACGTTCGTCCTTCCAGTTTCTTCTCACATCACTTGGATAGAAGTGTATGAACTTGTAGCTATCAGTGTTTGTGTCGAACAACCCATCCAGCGTATGGTCGTTTCTACCGCCAGTCGAGAGGAGATTCACCTGATTGTCTGAGAAGTCAGCAACAGGGACTATTCCCCAGTGTATCGACCCCATTCCCTCTATCCAGATATCCTCCTTCCCGCTTTCGGAACGCAGGCTGATAATTTTGGGAGTACTCTTTCCATAGGTGTATACGCTGTTTTCGAGTCCTTGGGAATTACCGACGTCTGTAACTACAAATCTCTCCCCGAACGGGTTCACAAAGACATCGTTCTCTTGCAGTCCAAAGTCCAGCACCAGTTGCTCCTGCTTCTCACCCTTAGGGAGATAAAAGACTTTGTCACCATCTTGCCGGTAGTATAGGGTATCCCTGCCATCATAATTATTCTTTACTAGTATCGAACTATATGTGATGTCGAGGTATTTGTCATAGCATAAGACAGGTGTATATTGATTCCCGTTGATGATGGAGTCAGCTGGGTTCTGATAAATGTCAACTATCTTGAAGCTGTCATTTCCATCCTTGTCCTGCAAGTGCATCTCCCAATGTTTGCGAGTAATGGTTTTATAATCTTCCTCTGCGGACAGGGTTTGGGCAAAAAGGGTGACCAATCCCATCAATAATAAAAGTACATATTTTTTCATGTTCTTTGTTATATTTAAAGTTAATCTTGCATTGCAAAGTTCGGAAATGTGGAATTATGCTCCAAATTTTTTGGCAACTAAAAATTGACAAAAATTGACAGGAAACAGCCATTTTCCAAAAATCGCCCATTTCATCGGCATTTTTCATATAAAAATTTCCATGGGTGAATTGAATAACTTGACCTCATAATCCTTCCTTTTTATTATATATATGCAAGAAGCGGGGAAAAGTAACGTGAAAAGTAGCACTTTTCTTAAATCTCCGATTCTGCCTCCGTAGTCAGAGATACGAAAAGCGACCGCGAAAGCAAGCAAATGACATATTTTCGGATGTTTCGCCCACAAAGATACGATTAAGCGAGAGGAATTGCAAAAAAAGGAAAGAAAAACATAGAAAAAGTTTTTGATTGGGTGTAAGCTTGCTTACAGAACAATCGAGAACATTTTCAGGGCATTGCCTATATGGTGTTAAACATGTTTTTCGTTCCTTTTTTACAATGCCCGAGTGGAAGTATTTTCTTGCTCCGTTTTTCTACGCAAGCGTCACCCTTCGGGATGCCGAGCGCGAGGCATCGAAGATGACTCAAAGATACATAATAATTGCAATTCTCACAATCACCCCAGATAAATATATCTTAGATGTCGGAGTCGGCACATCTGGAAATACAATTTGTCCCATTGTCCCTTTGTTGCATTGTTGCATTAAGGATTTCCCCAATGCAAAGAACAAAGGGTATATATATTAAGTTATTATATATTATAATAAATTATAATATATAATAAAATATAAACTTATAAGAATATCATATATTTATTAAGGAATAACTATTAATTCGAAAGCAAACTACTCGGCATGCAGGTGTGGACTATGCTTAATGCAACAAAACAACAAAGCAACAAAGCAACATCCTGCTTTTCTCCGGCCTTTGCTAAAAAATCGCCCCTTATCGTGCTGAAAACTGGGCCTTATCGATAGGTGAAATTTGCGCGGATGAACTTTTTTTTGTAACTTTGAGGTAAAGTTTGAGATACGGGGTATCTCGGACGAGAATGAAGCCGGCAACATTCTCTACGAACTCCGTTCGAGACTTTACCTCGAGTCTGCTTCCGCTCTGGATAACTGATGCGAGCATCGTTCTCCCCTCGCTTACCCGCAGACTTGCTATGTGAAAGTTCACCGCGCGAGCATTGGCTGCGCCTCGGCATAGAAAGGGCCCTTCTCTGCATAGGTTTGCCTCCGTACTTGCACCTGTGAACAAGTTCACGCCACAAGTCGGATGCATCCCAGCAAAGTTCCTTTGCTCTCGGCTGCACAACACTTGCACAAATGTTAGAGACTGGGCGAGATTAGGTTCGATGACAATTCAACAATTGTTCGAAGCGCGCCGAACAAAGGTTCAATTTGCATCATCTATCTCCTCGCATGATGTCGCTCGGCTTTCGCGTTCTTTGAAATTATTTTTCGAAAAACGGATGCGCCTCGGCAATTCAAATAATTTTGATTGCACTCGGCTTTCACGTTCTTTGAAATTATTTTTCGAAAAACGGATGCGCCTCGGCAATTCAAATAGCTTTGATTGCACTCGGCTTTCGCGTTCTTTGACAGACTTACATGAATGAATGAAATTGTGCTTGCGCCTCAAAGGTGTAAGAAACAAGGGCACCCTCCCAATTAAGGGGAGTGCCTACGAACCCGACTATGTGGACAATGATGACAAAGGGGTGAACGAATCGTTCACCCAGGTGGCAATCAGAAAGTAATCTGCATTAACGATGAGTGGACCTTACTTCTTACTAAGTTCGATGCGGAAAGTGGTACCCTTCCCCAATTCCGAACTCTTGACGAAGATGCGCCCCCTGTGATACTCCTCCACAATGCGCTTCGCCAGGGAGAGACCGAGACCCCAACCGCGACTCTTGGTGGTGAAGCCTGGCATGAAGACGTCCTTGAAATTCTGCTTTGGAATGCCCTTCCCAGTATCGGAAACCTCGACAGAGAAGAGGTCGCCCTCGTCACGGGCTGTGAGTGTGATGCTTCCCTTGCCGTCCATAGCGTCGATGGCGTTCTTGCAAAGGTTTTCGACCACCCATTCGAACAGGGGTGCCGACATGCTGACGATGAGGGGATGGTTGGGCATGTTGACGTTCAACTGCACCTTGTTCGAGGTGCGACGACCGATGTACTGGACCACGTTCTGGATGACGTCGTTCAGGTTCTCAGGCTTTGGTTCGGGCAGGGAACCTATCTTGGAGAAGCGTTCGGCAATGCGTTGCAGACGACGCACGTCCTTGTCCATCTCGGGAATGAGTTCGTCGTCGGGATACGTTTCCTTGAGCACTTCCACCCACGCCATGAGGCTCGAAATGGGGGTTCCAAGCTGGTGGGCAGTCTCCTTCGAAAGTCCCACCCACACCTTGTTCTGTTCGGCTCGCTTACTGCTGAGCAAGGCAAAGATGGCCACCACGACGAAGATGAGCACGACGCCCAACTGCACGTAGGGATAGTAGGCCAGACGCTGAAGCATGAGGCTCTCGTCGAAGCAGACTTCCATATACTCCTGCTTGCCTTTGGCACTCTGACTGTCGAGATAGACACGAACCACACGGCCACTCGACTTCATGCTCTGAGCCCTTCGCGCTATGTACTGGAGTGAATCGACAGCCGTCTCACCACGCACTTTCAGGTTACGGAACTGCTGCACTTCGCCTTCGGCATCCATGACGACAACGGGAATGTTCTCATTGCCTCCAATGACCTTCAACACGAGTGCCAGATCGGTGTTCTCATCGGCATTGTTGAGCGAACGCAAGGCTTCTGCCCACACCTCCACATTGTTGCGTTCCTCTTTCACCAAATCACGCACCAGAAGATGGGAAACCACAAGCGACGCCACAGCAATGAGCACAGCGGTCACCACAAGCAGGATTTTAACCTGTCGAACTCTGTCAGTCCATATCATACACTAATAATAACGTGTGAATTAGCATTTTATTGCTCAAACAGGATTGGCATTTGCCGAGTTATTCGTATATTTGCAGAATGAGAAACCTCATAATCGACATTTTAACCCTCATTTTGTGTGTTTCGTGCCACGATGAGCTGGAACTGCCAAAGACGACCTGGAAGCGCGTGGTGGTGGTGTACATGATGGGCGAGAACTCGCTCTCCACCTATGCCCAACGCGACCTGAACGAAGTGCGGTCGGCCATCAAGACCATACCCGACAGCTGTCAACTGGTGATCTTCTTCGATAACAGCCGAAACAACGAATATCCCGAAATCCTGACCTTCGACGCAAAGGGTGGCGAAAAGACGCTCTTCAACTACAAGAGCGACCCCGTGAGCACAGACAGCGCAACCCTGAGACAAGCCCTGCAAACCATCACGAAGGCAAGTCCTGCCGACCGCTACGGACTGGTGATGTGGTCGCACGGCAGTGGATGGCTTCCCCAGACACCGCGCTATTCCATAGGCATCGACAACGGCAAGAACTCCACATCGAACACTGGCACGGAACTGGAAATCCCAACACTGGCCAACATACTGCGTCAGTCAGGCGAAAAGTGGGACTACGTCTTCTTCGACGCTTGCTTCATGCAGTCGGCAGAGGTGGCCTACGAACTGCGAAACTGCACAGACTGGTGCATAGCATCCCCTGCTGAAATTCCAGCCGAGGGCGCACCCTACAACGAGATGTTGCCTGCACTCTTCGACGAACACCCCTGGCGCATTGCCGAAGCCTACTACGACCATTACAAGACGAGAGGAGGCATAGTGGTCTCTGCCATCCGAACAAGCGAGATGGAACAACTGGCCACAGCCACAGCACCCCTCATAGCTCGCCTCCCTTCCTACCCCGCGACGGAGGCCATACAGCAATACTACGCACTGGAAGATGCCGAACAATGGGAACCCGAATTCTTCGACATGGGAAGTGCCATACACAGGTGGTTCGACAACGACTATCAAGCCTGGCTCGAAGCAGCCCATAGGGCTGTGCCTTACTGCTATGCCACACAGCGATGGATTACGGCCTATCCGGAATTCGTCAATCCCACGCTGACCGATGAGGAAAACATCCTGGGTATGTCGATGTACATCCCAACGGAAGGAGGCCGACAAAACAAAGCCTTCAAGCAAACGAGTTGGTGCAAACGCGTGGGTTGGAAATAAAGAAGGAGACACCATGAAGAACCTGACGACATCCCTAAGCATCCTGCTTGTCGCCTTACTGGTGGCCTTGCCTGCCCATGCACAAGACCCGTTTACCAACAAGGCACCTCAGGGCACTCTCATGGCCAAAATCGATACGGTAGCCATACGCTTGCTCATCCCCGAGGAAGGGTCGTATGGCAAAGCCTTAGGTGCAGGGTTGGAACTGGTGGAGAACATCCTCAGTGAGGCTTTCCGTCATCTGGGCAAGCGCTATCGCATAGGAGGGAAAGGGCCAAATCATTTCGATTGCTCTGGCTTCACGGGCTATGTCTTCCGTCAGCACAACTTCGAGATTGGGGCTTCATCGCGTGACCAATACGCACGAAACAAACCCGTCAATCGCGGAAATATGCAACGTGGCGACCTGGTGTTCTTTACCAGTGCGCACTCTGGCAAGCATGTGGGACACGTGGGCATTGTGGTCGAGGTTGACCCCACCAACAACACCTTCTCATTCATTCATGCAAGCACTCGCAATGGGGTGATTGTAAGCCGTTCGTCCGATGGCTACTATGCCCGACGCTTCGTTGGCGTGCGACGGGTATTCTAACAGAGAGGCAACTCCCCCTCTTACTTCATTCCTTCAGCCTTCAACTTATCTTTTATCTTCATCAGTGTCTCCATGTATCCCGAAAAGATGATACTGGGTGCATAGTTCCTGAGCGTCAGTGACAAGTTGTGAACGGTCAAGGGCAGGTCGGGCGTATAAGTCGCCTCATCGATTTGCAACGTCTTGGGCAGTTTGTCCATTCGTTCTTCAAACCACCTCAATTGCTCTTCACGGAATGCTTCCGTGTAATTTTTCTTGTATTTCCGCATGATATATTGAATAATTAAAAGTTAAAAGTTAAAAATGAATATTGGAGTGGAGAGAGGTCTTAAAAGTCCCAACTAATTCCTGCCATCACGCTTGCCTGAGGCATGGGATAGCCCAGAATGGTCTCGTACGAGCGTTCGCCAATAAGTGTCTCGCCACGCAACCACAACTTCAAACCCTTCCACACACGATGACTAACCGAGGCTGAGAACAGACAGAAGTTCTCCTTCTCTTCGTTTGCTCCGACAGCGGTGTAGAGACCTGCCACATACTGCAGTCCGGTCTGCAACCACCAACTGTTGTTATCGTGAAAATAAACGCCCAGATAGCCCTTATAAGTAGGAGCCGAAAGAACAGGGTGTTCCATGTGAAGATACGAATGGTTAGTAGTAAGATCCCAATAAGCATTGATGGAATAATCAGCCGTTAGTTCCACACCACAGTTTTCCACCTCGCCTACGTTGGCATTCATCATGGCACCATTGACCATAGCCGTCTGAATGATGTCCTTTCCTTTCATATAGAAGGTATTCAATCCGTAGGAAAAACAGCCATGCATCAGCCATTGCTTCCATGAGAGTTCGTAGTTCATCAGTCGCTCTGGTCCCAGCTCTGCATTGGCCACTTTATAAAGGTAAAGTTCACGCATCGTCGGATTGCGGAAGCCCTTACTCACCGACGCCTTCAATTCACCATCCTTCATGGGTTTGAAGAGAACAGCACCCTGAGGCACAATTTCTGTTCCTGCCACTGAGTGGTGGTCGACACGAAGGGTTGCATCCAGAGTCAACCATTTGGTCACATCCTGATAGAAATCGACGTATCCAGCCACTTCATTACGATGACTCTTGCCCGACGACATGGAGGGAGGCAATTCCTCGCCCGTCTCCTTCGAGGTGTAGAAAGCACGGCCATAGATGTGCTGATAGTCGACACCGAAAGTGGTGCGATTGCCCTTGAAGAAGTCCACACGTTGCAAAGCCGACACACCTGCCACGTTGTCACGACTCTGGAAATAACTGGTCGAAGGCTTCTCAGGATCGGCTGTTCCGTCGTCAATCTTATGCTTACCAAAGTTGGTATAAACACGTATCCAGCCAGAAGTATGCTTCTTCGAATAATTGTTTCGGAAAGCCAACGAGGCATTACCACGCGTTATCCACTGCTCATTATCGAACATAGGTTTCATGATGGAGCCAGGCAGCTCGGTATAGAAGTGGTTGACGTCGGCGGTTGCCATTGCGCGCCAATGGCGGCTGAAGCGATAGCCCAACTTGACCATGCCACCCGCCTGCTGGAAGCCCATATTTTCGCGATGATTGTCCGAGCGATTATATTGTGCCGAAACAACGGAGAAGAAGCGTCCCTTCTGCACCTGATTGGTGGCTTCGGTCTGTACGGTTCCATAACTGCCTGCACCTACGGTCACATTAGTCGTAACACCATCAAGAGGGGCCTGACGGGTGTTGATGTTCAGCACACCACCCATGGCATTCGAACCAAAGCGAGCCGAAGCGGGGCCACGTATAACCTCAACGTTATCAGTGGCGTGGGTTTGATAGAAATCGGCTACACTGTGTCCATAGATACCGCTATACTGGGGTTCGCCATCGATGCAGACAAGCATCTGCCCCACTCCACTCGACAAACCACGTACCAGGATGGCACCTGCACCACCTGAGTTGACACCATAGCCCATCATACCACGGTTGGGGATGAACAAGCCAGGAACTCGTTCCGTTAGTATGGACAATACTGAAGGACGAAAACCCTCCTTCATCAATTTCTCGAGCCATATCACGGTTACGTCTTGTGGTAAGTTACGCATCTCAGAAGCAGAATGTCTGTCATCGATAACCACTTCGCGCATCGTTATCGTATCCTGCACTTCTGCAGCACAAACGCCTGACACAAACGATATTGTAAGTAGAAAAGCGTAAGCAATTCTTTTCATCCTTATATTGTTGATTATTATTGAACTACCATACAAAGATAAACATTTTTTCATTATTCTCACCTTATATTAATAAATATTTATTAACTTTGCCTATCATTGTATATTACGGACTATGTTATTCGACAAACTAACTTACGTTGAACGCCGTCGCATCTTGCGTGAACGCATTGGCAACGGTATCATTCTACTCTTTGGAAACAACGATTCTCCTGTGAACTACCCGTCGAACGGATACAAGTTTCGTCAGGACTCTTCATTCCTCTATTTCTTCGGACAACACCGCGAAGGACTGGTGGGTGTCATAGATGCCGACGAAGGGAAGGAATGGCTCATTGGAAACGACATCGACATTGAGGACATCGTCTGGTTCGGACAGGTGGACTCTGTAGCCGATATGGCTCAGCAGTCGGGTGTGGCCAACAGCGCACCCATGAGTCAGTTGGCAGTACTGGTGGAGAAGGCTCGCCAACAAGGTCGTCGCATCCACTTCCTACCGCCTTACCGCCACGACCTGATGATTCAACTCATGGACCTCACTGGCATTCATCCCTCGAAACAACGTGAGGCAGCAAGTTTGGAACTCATCAAGGCTGTCATCGACCAGCGTGCCGTGAAGTCGCAAGGCGAAGTGGAAGAGATAGAACGCGCTTGTGCCATTGGTTACGAGATGCACACCACAGCCATGCGCATGTGTGCTCCAGGTGTCACAGAACAAGAGATTGCCGGTCGCATCAGTGGTATTGCTTCCTCAAAAGGATGCATCGTATCGTTCCCAAGCATTCTTTCAATGCACGGAGAGATTATGCACGGCTATCCCTCGCCTCGTCCCTTGGAGGCAGGTCGACTGATGCTGTGTGACTGCGGTGCAGAAACTAACGAAAACTATTGTTCCGACAACACACGCACTTCGCCCATCAGTGGCAAGTTTACCCAGCGTCAGAAGGATATTTACCAAATAGTTGTCGACTGTCACGACCATGCTCTCACACTGGCTCGTCCGGGTGTGAAGTGGTGGGATGTGCACTTTGGTGTTGCACGCCTGATGACAGAACGCCTGAAGGAATTGGGTTTGATGCGAGGCGATACCGACGAAGCCGTAGCTGCAGGTGCTCATGCTATGTTCTTCCCTCACGGACTGGGACACATGATGGGTATGGACGTTCACGATATGGAAGGGCTCGGACAAATCTATGTGGGCTTCGACGATGAGGTTCGTCCCAATCTCGACCAGTTTGGCACCAACTGCCTGCGTTGTGGACGACGACTTCAGGAAGGCTGGGTAATGACCGACGAACCAGGAATATACTTCATCCCAGCACTCATCGACGAATGGCGAGCCACAGGTCACTGTAAGGAATTCCTGAACTTCGACCTTCTGGAGACATACAAGGACTTTGGAGGCATTCGCTTGGAGAACGACATCCTCATCACTCACGACGGTTGTCGCATTCTGGGCGAAAAAATCATCCCCTACAAAATCAAGGACGTCGAAGAGTTCATGCTTCCTTTCTAACCCCTTTTTCCCTATAAATCCCATTAAACATCAAAAAATAATGAAAAAAATCCTAACTCTTGCCCTACTGGCTTTCATGGCCATCGGCGCACAGGCTCAAGAAGCCAAAGACTCTGCGAAGAGCAACAAACCCGAGTTTACCATCATCAAGCAGAATCCCATCACCAGCGTGAAGGACCAGAATCGTTCAGGTACCTGTTGGAACTACTCCACGCTCTCATTCTTCGAGGCCGAAATTCTGAAGGCCACTGGTAAGGAGATGGACCTCTGCGAATCGTTTGTGGAGAACAAGACCTACATGGAACGCGCCATCCAAGTGGTTCGTTATCATGGCGACTGCCAGTTTGCACAGGGTGGTTCTGCCGAAGACGTGCTGGCCACACTGAAGACTCATGGTATCTGTCCTGAAGATGCTATGCCTTTTCCTGGTTCGCTTTATGGCGATTCTCTGAACAACTTCAACGAATTCTTCTCTCTGCTCGAACCCTACGTAGCAGCTGTTTCAAAGAGTTCTGCCAAGAAGATTTCCACTCAGTGGAAGGTGGGTCTCCAAGGCATTCTCGACGCCTATCTGGGTAAGTGTCCCGAAGAGTTCACCTATGAAGGCAAGAAGTACACTCCGAAGACCTTTGTCCAGACTCTGGGCATTAATCTCGACGACTATGTAAGCATTACCAGTTACACCCACCATCCCTTCTACACAGCATTTGCCGTAGAAGTACAGGACAATTGGCGCTTCCCACTCTCCTATAACCTGCCCATCGACGAAATGATGCAAGTTATCGATAATGCCGTTAATCTGGGTTACACCATAGCATGGGGCGGCGACGTATCGGAAGAGGGATTCACTCGTCAGGGTCTGGCTTATGCCATCGACACAAAGGCTACCGAAAGCCTTGCTGGTAGTGATATGGCCAAGTGGTTGAAGATGACTGCGTCCAAGAAGCAGAGCCTCATTGACTCTCTCGGATGCACTGTGCCCGAAATCGTTCCTACACAGGAACTTCGCCAAGAGCGTTTCGACAACTGGGAACTGACCGACGACCACGGTATGCTCATCTACGGTTTGGCAAAGGACCAGAACGGACGCGAATATTACTTGGTTAAGAACTCGTGGGGTGAGACTGGCGACTACAAGGGAACATGGTACATGACCAAAGCTTTCATTGCCGCCAACACTATGGATTATCTGGTCAACAAGAACGCCATCCCCAAGCAGATTCGTAAGAAACTGGGAATATAAGTCAAGACTACCGAATATTAAAAAACGCAAAATCACGCCAGAGATGACGTGGTTTTGCTTTTTTATTTGTATATTTGTAGGCATGAATTACAAGTGGAACTTTGTCGAGCCGACAAGTGAGCAGGAAACACAGGCCCAAGAATTGGCCAAAGGGCTCAATATAAGCCCTATCTTAGGTCAGCTTTTGGTGAACCGAGGCATCACGGATGTCTGGGAGGCACGACGATTCTTCCATCCCCAACTTAACGAACTTCTCGACCCCTTCCTGTTCCGTGATATGGACAAGGCTGTGGATCGTCTCAATCGAGCCTTAGCTCAAAAGGAACGCATCATGGTCTATGGCGATTATGATGTGGATGGATGCACGGCCGTAGCTCTCGTTTATAAGTTCCTCGAACAATACTACTCCAACCTCGACTATTACATCCCCGACCGCTATGAAGAGGGTTATGGTGTTTCTGTGCAAGGAGTCGACTATGCCTACGACACCGGAGTAAAACTTGTAATCGTGCTCGACTGTGGTATCAAGGCGGTAGAAACAATAGCCTATGCCAAGGAGAAAGGTATCGACTTCATCATCTGTGACCACCATGTGCCCGATGAGGTGTTACCTCCTGCTGTGGCAATTCTCAATGCCAAGCGCAAGGATGCCACATATCCCTACACCGACCTCTCTGGTTGTGGCGTGGGATTCAAGTTCATGCAAGCCTTTGCACAAAGCAACGGCATCGAATTCTCCAAACTCATTCCCTTGCTCGATCTGTGTGCAGTGAGTATTGCATCAGACATCGTACCTATTATGGGAGAGAACCGCATACTGGCCTATCACGGACTGCGCCAACTGAATGCCAATCCCAGCGTAGGTCTGAAAGCCATCATGGACATCTGTGGACTCACGGGAAAGGAGATTATGATAAGCGACATCATCTTCAAAATAGGTCCACGCATCAATGCCTCTGGTCGCATGCAGAATGGCAAGGAGACGGTGACCCTGCTTGTGGAGAAGAACGAGAAAGTGGCTCGCATGCAAGCCAACCTCATCAACCATTACAACGACCAGCGCAAGGATTTGGACAAGAGCATGACCGAGGAGGCCAACCACATCGTAGAATCCCTCGACCACGAACATGAAAGCAAAGCCATCGTCATCTATAACGAGGAATGGCACAAGGGCATCATTGGCATCGTGGCTTCACGCCTGACCGAAGTCTATTGTCGACCGGCCGTTGTGCTCACACGTAGTGATGAGTTTGCCACGGGGTCAGCCCGTTCGGTTGGTGGGTTCGATGTGTACAAAGCCGTTGAAAGTTGTCGTGACTTGCTCGAGAACTTTGGTGGCCACACCTATGCCGCAGGTCTTACGCTCAAAGTAGAGAACGTGGATGAGTTCAAACGTCGCTTCGAGACTTATGTCGAGCAGAACCTCGACCCAGAACTCACGATGGCACAAATCGACATTGAGGCAACCATCAATTTCCGCGACATCACACACCGCTTCTTTACCGACCTGAAACGCTTCAATCCTTTTGGTCCTGACAATCCACGACCCATTTTCTGCACACGTCAGGTTTATGACTATGGCACCAGCAAGGTAGTTGGACGCGAGCAGGAACACATCAAGCTGGAACTTGTCGACAACAAGAGCAACAACGTGATGAACGGCATAGCCTTTGGGCAAAGCAGTCAAGCTCGCTACATCAAGACGAAGCAATCATTCGACATCGTTTACGCCATAGAAGAGAACACACACAAGCGTGGCGAAGTGCAGCTGCAAATCGAGGACATCAAACCAACGGCTTCGCCTTTGGCCAATTGATGCCATTTCCTATCTTCAACTTTCCATTTTCAACCTTCAATCTTCAGCCTTCAATTGTCTATTGTCAATTATCAATTAGTCTTAAAAAAGTTCTGGGGGTACGATAGCTTCCGAGGCATACAGCAAGAAATCATAGAAAGCATCGGCTCAGGACACGACACCCTGGGACTGATGCCTACAGGAGGTGGAAAGAGCATCACCTTCCAAGTGCCGACAATGGCTATGGAGGGCATTTGCATCGTTATCACACCACTCATTGCGCTCATGCAAGACCAAGTACGAAGCCTGAGGCGAAGACATATCAAAGCCACTGCCGTACACACTGGAATGACGCATGCTGAAGTCTTGACGGCACTGGAAAACTGCATACTGGGCAACTACAAATTCCTTTACATCTCTCCGGAACGCATCGGAAGTCAACTCTTCCAAACCAAACTTCGCCACATGCGAGTGTGTTTTATCACTGTCGACGAGGCTCATTGTATATCGCAATGGGGTTATGACTTCCGTCCTTCCTACCTGCAGATTGCTGAGATACGTCGCATTGTACCCAATGCACCAGTCCTGGCACTCACGGCCTCGGCCACACCAGACGTTGTAGAGGACATACAGCAACAACTGCAGTTCCGCAACGGACAGGTTTACCGCATGAGTTTCGAACGCCGAAATCTCATTTATGTCGTACGCCATACCCACGACAAGATGAAGGAGATGTCGCACATCCTACGTAGCATGTCGGGCTCTGCCATCGTCTATACCCGTAATCGGCAGCAGACACAAGAACTGGCCGAATTCCTCATCAGTGAAGGCATATCCGCCACAAACTACCACGCAGGACTGCCACAGGTGAACAAAAACGAACGTCAAGCCGCATGGCAAAGCGACAGATTTCGTGTGATGGTGGCCACAAATGCTTTCGGCATGGGTATCGATAAACCAGATGTGCGACTCGTACTCCACTACGAAATGCCCGACTCACCTGAAGCCTACTTCCAGGAAGCAGGACGTGCCGGACGTGATGGAGAGTTGGCTTACGCCGTTCTCTTACACGACGACAAAGACCGGCGCAAACTGCTTAACCGCGTAGGCGAGACTTATCCCGAACCTGACTATGTGCGTAAGGTCTATGAAGACATGTGTTGCTACTTCGAGATGGCAATGGGCGATGGTACTAACGTAACACGGGAGTTCAGTCTTCAAAAGTTCTGCTATCAATACCGACACTTCCCCGTACAGGCACACAGCGCTCTTTTATTGCTCGACAAGGCAGGATTTATTCGTTATACTGAAGACGAAGAAGTTACCAGCCGAATCATGTTCAGTCTCGGACGAGACGAACTATACCGACTCAGAGAGAGACCTGCCGAACAGGAACAGATTATACATGCCCTCATGAGAAAGTACAGTGGACTCTTCTCTGAATTTATATACATCGACGAGTATCTTCTGGCCAAAGAAAGTGGTCTCGACTACAACCGAGTCTATATCTCATTAAAAGAACTCCACCATGCAGGTATTGTGAACTACATCCCTCGCAAACGCACAAACTATATTACATTTACCATCCGGCGTGTAGAAAAGGACGAGGTTATACTGCCACCCCAGGTCTATTCCGACAGACGAACACAATACGAACGTCGTATCATGACCATGATACAATACGTCACGGATACCGATCTCTGCCACAGCCGTTTCCTACTTTCTTACTTTGGTGAAAACAACACCAGGCCCTGCGGACGCTGCGAAATATGTCTCGGACATAGTCCGCAGGAAAAGCCTGAAGAAGCCATACGTGCCAGCGTTCTGCGTCAACTGCAGAATGGTCCACTTGCACCGCAAGACATCGACTACACAGGTTTCGACGAGCAGCAGTTTGCCGAGATAGTTCGGAGTATGTGCAACCAAGAAGAGATTATTCTCAACCAAAACCAACAGCTCACCCTACCCCCTAAACAATAAATCTTTTCGATGATAGGGAAAGTGAAGGGCGAAAATGTATACAATGTATACATCCTGTTGACCTACCCCCTCACGTGGAAAACTGTAAACTGTATACATTTCAGGCAAGGGAGGGAGTGCCGAAAGCCTTAGGTTCAATCACACTCGAATATAGGTTCAATCCGCCCCGAATATAGGTTCAAAACGCAAGAGAAGGAATGAAGAATGAAATAATCTCCTCCCCACGGGGAGGAAGG
>JAGCVH010000063.1 GCA_017962495.1 Bacteroidaceae bacterium | reverse complement strand
TTCGGCCACGGCGCTCAGCGTAAGCAACATCGTGGGCAGCAACCTGTTCAACATAATGGTCATTGCAGGGGCGTCTGCGGCCATCAGCCCGATTACCATCTCCAACGCCACCGTGCAGAGGGACATCCCCCTGTGCATACTGGCCAGCGTTGTCCTATCGGCCCTGACTCTCGACACCATGTTCTCAGGGGGTAAGACCAACGTACTGACCCGAGGCGACGGGATGGTTCTGCTCTGCTTCTTCGCCATCTTTCTGGCCTACTCCTTCAGTATGGCAAAACAACCTTCTGACGAGGGAGAGACCGAGCCGATGCCTCCCGTCCGCATTGTCCTGTACCTCATCTTGGGACTTGTAGCTTTGATAGGCGGTGGAGAACTGTTCGTGGAGGGAGCATGTGGCATTGCAAGGTCAGCAGGCGTGAGCGAGGCTGTCATAGGGCTGACACTTGTTGCCGGCGGCACCAGCCTACCGGAACTTGCCACCAGCGTCGTAGCAGCCCGCAAGGGACGGAGTGGACTGGCCATAGGCAACGTCGTGGGTAGCAACATTTTCAACATCTTCTTCATCCTGGGTGTATGTTCAACGGTCAAGCCCCTCGCCGCCACGGGGCTTACCGTCGTGGATTTCGCCCTTCTCGTCCTGAGTGCACTCTTCTTCTGGATCTTCTCATGCAGCAGCTACAAACTGTCGCGCCTGGAGGGGTGGGCTTTGATGACAGCCTATGCATTCTATCTGGGTTGGCTGATATTCTATAAATAGAGCATTGGACGACAAGGTATAAGTCGATGTGGAAGCACACATTATCACATGCCACACCCCGACCGTCCGCGAGAATAGTCGGGGTTTCGCTTGCATAAGTCAGGGGGATTGCGTAACTTTGTCCTGACTATTAACTGTGAAAGCCTATGAACTTCAAGGAATTATGCTTAGCGCGACAGAGCTGCCGCCAATATAGCAACGATCCTGTACCGCAGGAGAAGTTGGACTACATCAAGGAGTGCGTGCGACTGGCACCCTCAGCCGTTAACCGCCAACCTTGGCGATTCCTGCTCATCGACAAGGAGCCCATGCTGTCGCAAGTCAAGGCCTGTTACGGCAGAGACTGGATACAGCAAGCCCCCGTCATCGTAGTGTGCATGAAGAATGAACAGGAGGCTTGGACGCGAAGCTGCGACGGACACAACCACGCTGACGTGGACATCGCCATCGCCACCGAGCACCTTTGCCTCGCAGCATCGGAGCAAGGGCTGGGCAACTGTTGGGTGTGCAACTTCGACGTTGAGCGCCTCATGGCCACAGGCCTCATACCACAGGGCTTCATCCCCTCCGTCCTCGTCCCCATAGGTCTGCCCGCCGACGAGCCACGTCCCAAGACCCGCAAGCCCATCGACGAGGTGTGGGGATAGCAAGCTCAGGACCTCGCAAGCGCAACGCCTAAACCTCGGTGTGCGAAGGCTTAGGCGTTGAGCAAGGACGTTTAGCGACTTGCGCCGCCATCGATAGTTAAAGGAAGAGGAAGATTGCAGGCGTCTTGCCCATATCGGGCAGACCTTGCTTGCGCCACTCCGAGACGGTGTGGGTCTTAATCCATTCATCTCCCGTCGTAATGCCTGCGGCTACGCACAGACGGGTCTTAGGGCTGAGCGTGCGAAGCAAGGTCTCAAACATGCGATGGTTACGGTATGGCGTCTCTATGAATAGCTGCGTCTGCCCTTCATGCTGGGCACGTTTCTCCAGAACCTGCAGACGTCGCGCCCGCTCTCCCTCGTCGATGGGCAAGTAACCATTGAAGGCAAAGCTCTGACCATTCAGTCCACTGGCCATGACGGCCATAATCATGCTGTTCGGTCCTACTAAAGGCACGACACGAATCCCCCGACGCTGAGCCAGCGATACAATATCGGCACCCGGGTCGGCTACTGCAGGACAACCCGCCTCGCTTATGACCCCGACGTCATATCCCTTGGCTATTGGCGCAAGATATGTAGCGAAACGACCCTCGTCTACATGTTTCCCCATCTCATAAAAGGTACAGTCATCAATCGGAAACTCCCTATCGACACGACGCAAGAATCGGCGTGCCGTGCGTATCTCCTCTACGATGAAGTGGCGAATACCTCGGACGATCTCTGCATTATATGCCGGAAGTACCTGCTCCACAGGCGTATCACCGATGGTGCAAGGGATTAGATATAGAAGACTCTCTCCCTGCCCTCCCCGGGGGGAAGGGGATGTGACGTTTGTGTTATCTATAGGCTTATTCATATACTATATTTATAGCTGCTGCAGCTTTACTTCATTATCCTCCCCTCCCTAACAGGGAGGGGTTGGGGGTGAGTCCTACTTGGGGAGAGTCTTCCAAGTCTTCCGCCCTTTGACATGATACTGCCAGAGCAAGGAGAAGGAAGATTGTTCGGGTACGGACTTAAGCTTAGCCTGACGGAGGTTCTCTTTCCTATCCTTACGGAACTGAGGAAGGAGGCACCAGAAATCAAAGCGCGCACGCCAAACGGCTAAGAATGAGCGGTACTGACCTCGAAGTATGAAGCGTACGCTGGCAAGGGCATCGAGCCAAAAGCGCAAGAACATGACCTTCCAAAGGCGACCTGCAGGCAAATTCTTGTAAAGGAGAAGGAGGTTGTTGCGGAAGTTCAGGTAGTCCTTCTTCGGATTGCCTTGAGGTAAAGTTCCACCGCCTAGGTGATAGGCAACGCTTTGCGGTACACATACCACCCCACGTCCTCGACTACGAAGACGCCAGCATAGGTCTATCTCCTCCTGATGGGCAAAGAATCGACCATCAAGTCCACCCACATCCCAATAGTCACGACTGCGAATAAGTAAGGCAGCACCTGTAGCCCAAAGCACTGGCGCTATATCGTCGTATTGTCCTTCATCCTTCTCTACCGTGCCGAAGACTCTACCTCGGCAATAGGGATAGCCCAGAGCATCGATGTATCCACCCGAGGCCCCTGCATATTCAAACATATCGGGAGCCCACTGGCATAGCAACTTCGGTTGGCAGGCAGCGACCTCGGGATGAGCATCCATGTACGAGAGCATGGGCTGAAGCCAACCCTCATGTACCTCCACGTCACTATTGAGGAGCAGGTAATAAGACCCCTCCTGACCTCCCCTTAAAGGGGAGGAATGCTCCCTCCCTTCAAGGGAGGGCTGGGGTGGGTCCTCTTCCAGCATCTTTAGCCCTCGATGATAACCTTCGGCGAAACCATAGTTACTGTCAAGCGCGATGATACGCACCTGTGGCATCTCATCTCTAAGGTATTGCAGGCTTGCGTCAGTACTTCCGTTATCGATGACTATAACGTCGGCCTCCGGTGAGTTCGCCACAACAGAAGGAAGGAACCGACGCATCATGTCCGCTCCATTCCAATTCAGTATGACGATGGCTATTCTCTTCATTGTCAATTGTTAGTTTATCAATTGTCAACTCCCTATTATCAATTCTCCTATCAAGGCATCCCCTGCTTCGTTCCAACCAGTAAGAAGCACTGGCACAATCTCGTTGTCTGTAGGCATCACCCTCCCTATAGAGGGGTTGGTGGAAGTCGTAACTCGAATGTAATTATCAGTAAAGCCTCCAAGCACACCCTTCTTCCCATGTTCGAGAAGGACGGGACGCACGGTGCCTATATACTTATTATAAAACGCGCGCGTATGCGTATGCGATACTTCCAGAACCTGCTGACTGCGGGCATGCTTCTCCTCAGGTCTTACCCGATGAGGGATATTAAGGGCCTTGGTGCCGGGACGTTCGCTATAACTAAATACATGATACTGGCTTACGGGTATGCGGTCCATGAAATGCAGAGCCTCCTGAAATAGGGCGTCCGTCTCACCCCTCATGCCTACGATAACATCCACCCCGATGAAGGCATCAGGCATCAATTCACGTATGCGCAACATCTTCTGCTCAAAGAGGGCGGTATCATAGCGACGATGCATCAAACGCAGTACTTCGTCACTTCCAGACTGCAAGGGTACGTGGAAGTGAGGCATAAAGGCTTGGCTTTGAGCGCAGAACTGTATGACCTCGTCGGTCAGCAGATTGGGCTCTATGCTGCTAATGCGATAGCGCTCGATGCCTTGAACTTGGTCGAGGGCTTCTATAAGGTTGAGGAACGTCTCTCCCGTCGTTTTACCGAAATCACCGATATTCACACCCGTTAGCACTATCTCCTTACCACCCTTTTGGGCAACTTCTTCGGCTTGGGAAACAAGGGACGCAATAGTGCCATTGCGACTGCGACCGCGTGCAAAAGGTATAGTGCAGTAAGTGCAGAAATAGTCACACCCGTCTTGCACCTTTAGGAAATAGCGCGTGCGCTCACCACAAGAGCAGGAGGGAACAAAGGGCCCACCCTGTCCGTCCTTTGAAGGAAGGGAAGTATTATCATTATCCTCCTCTGCAGCAGGGGTGTCCCCTCCCTTCCCTAGCAGGGAGGGGCTGTGGGAGAGACCCATCACTATCATCTCCACCGCCCTACCCTTCTCTGCTGTTCCGAGTACAAGGTCTACGCCTTCTATCTTCTTCACGACATCGGGCTTGAGCTGAGCATAGCACCCCGTGACCACAACAAAGGCACCAGGGTGTTGCTTAATAAGGCGATGAATGGCTTGGCGGCATTTGTGATCGGCAACCTCTGTTACACTACATGTGTTCACATAACACAGGTCGGCAATCTCCCCTTTTCCTGCACGCGAAACACCTAGGGCTTCGAGACGAGAAGCCACAGTCGATGTCTCGGAGAAGTTAAGCTTACAGCCTAAGGTAAAATAGACTGCCTTCTTACCAGCCAAGGGAAGATTCGAATTCATGATGCAAAGGTAATGTTTTTCTCATGGAATGCCAAAAAAAACGAGCAAGCGTTAAAAACTTTCTTTTTAAGCGTTTTTATACATGCCTGATTATCAATGATATAAGAAATGAGGAGAAAAAAAGTTTGAAAAAAAGGAAAAAAAGTTGGGGTAAAGTGATACAACGTATTGAAATAAGTAGTAACTTTGCACTCGGTTTTAAGAGCAATTGATTGTTTTACTAATTAAACTAAGAAGAAAATGAAGAAGTTAGCATTTATGTTCGTAGCTGTAGCAGCTATCTCTTTCGCATCTTGCGGTAACAAGGCTCAGGAAGCTGAGGCAGTTGACACTGTAGCTGTTGACACCGTAGAGGTTGTTGATACTATAGCTGTTGACACCGTAGTTGTTGACACTGTAGTAGCTGAATAATCAGAGACGAACAATAGGTCTTGAAGGACTGCACGGGAGTGCGGTCCTTCTTTTTTTGTCCTATGCTGATGGATACTCGTTTGAAGACTAACACTTTCGAGTTCTCCGACTTACATCTATATGGTTCACTCCGAGAACATCCGAGGACAGTCACTCGTGCCCTTGTTCGAGGACAATCGAACATAGGTTCGAGACAAAGGGAATATAGGTTCGAGACTAAGGGAACAAGGGTTGCCGCTACGCCATATACTATCCCTACTACAAACACCTTGCTGAACACATAGTATCCCGACGGTAGAGTTCACACGACCGGTAAATACAAAAAGCCCCGGCTTCCACAATGGGAAACCGGGACTTCCAAACTTATAAACTTATGAAACGATTACTCAGCGGCTTCTTCCACCTCGTCCTCAACCTCGGGAGCCTCCTCAACAGGAGCCTCTACCTCAGCTACAGGAGCTTCGGGTTCTGCAACAGGAGCTTCCTCAACAACGGGAGCACCTTCGGCAACAACCGTGAAGGGAACCTCTACGCTAACTTCCTTGTGGAGTTTCACAACAGCCACGTGATCGCCAACGGTCTTCACATCCTTTACCACAATCTTCTTGCGGTCGATGTCAAAGCCAAGCTTAGCCAGCTCATCGGCAATCTGAAGGGAGTTGACACTACCATAGATGGTGCCAGCATTGCTAACCTTGGTTGAAATGGTCAAAGCCACACCAGCCAACTTGTCGGCAACTTCCTGAGCAGCAGCCTTAATCTTGGCCAACTTAACAGCCTGCTGACGCAGGTTCTCAGCCAAAACTTTCTTAGCGCTCTCACTGGCAATAACAGCCTTACCGGTAGGAATAAGATAGTTGCGTCCGTAACCAGACTTAACTTTCACGATATCGTTCTTGTAACCCAAGCCGATAACATCTTCTTTCAGAATAATTTCCATAATCTTACCTCCTACTTTAATTATTTCATCAAATCGGTTACGAAGGGAAGCAGAGCCAACTGAC
>JAGCVH010000062.1 GCA_017962495.1 Bacteroidaceae bacterium | reverse complement strand
TGCGTTCCTGAACTGTAGTGGCCTGACATCTGTTACTATTCCCAACAGCGTGACAAGCATTGGCAGTTATGCATACCAAGGCTGTAGTGCTCTGACATCTGTTACTATTCCCAACAGCGTAACAAGCATTGGCGATTATGCGTTCCATTGATGTAGTGGACTGACATCGGTATCTATTCCCAACAGAGTGACAACTATTGGTGAACATGCTTTCTCAGGTTGCACCAGTCTGGCATCTATTTCAGTTGAAAGCGGAAATCCCGTATATGATTCCCGTGATAATTGCAATGCTATCATCGAGACTTCAACCAACAAACTCATTGCTGGTTGCCAGAACACCGTCATCCCCAGTAGCGTCACAAGCATTGTCAGTTATGCGTTCGAAGGCTGTAGTGCTCTGACCTCTGTTACTATTCCCAACAGCGTAACAAGCATTGGCAGTTATGCGTTCAGGAATTGTAGTGGCCTGACATCTGTTACTATTCCCAACAGCGTGACGGCCATTGGCATGCTGGCATTCGCTAATTGCAGTGGTCTGACCTCTGTTACTATTCCCAACAGTGTGAAATCAATTTACCAAGGTGCATTCGCTGGTTGTAGTTGACTAACATCTGTCACACTACCTAACGGCATCACCACCATTGCAAATGCAATTTTCTCTGGTTGTAGTGGTCTTACATCCATCACAATACCCAACAGCGTCACGAAGATTGATGGGTGGGCGTTCGAGAACTGCAGCGGGCTTGCTGAGATAATTATTCCAAGCAACGTGACATCAATTGGCCAATGTGCATTCTTTGGTTGTAGTGGACTAACATCCCTTACTATACCCAAAAGTGTCACGAGTATTGGCATTCAATTGGTTAATTGTTGTAGTAAACTAGCATCAATCTCAGTTGAAAGCGGAAATCCCGTATATGATTCCCGTGATAATTGCAATGCCATCATCAAAACTTCATCTAACGAGTTAGTAACTGGTTGCATGAGCACCATCATACCTAACAGCGTCACAAGTATTGGTTTTTCTGCATTCCATTGTTGTAGTGGACTGACATCAATCAACATTCCCAGCAGCGTCACGAGTATTGGCGAGTTGGCGTTTTATCTATGTGAAGGACTAACATCGGTTACCATTCCTAATAGTGTGACCTCGATTGGCATTGAAGCATTCACTCATAGCGGACTAAAATCCGTAACCATACCTAATAGCATAACAAGCATTGGGTATGGAGAGTTCGCTGATTGCAAAAGCCTTACATCCGTTACCATCCCCAACAGCGTCACAAGCATTGGTGATTTAGCGTTCCAAGGCTGCACAGAATTGACTTCAATAGAGATACCTAACAGCGTGACAAGCATTGGCTATGATGCGTTCCAGAGCTGTAGTGGACTGACTTCAATCAACATTCCCAACAGCGTGACAAGCATTGGCAGTTCTGCGTTCCAGAACTGTAGTGGACTGACTTCAATCAACATTCCCAACAGCGTGACAAGCATTGGCAGTTATGCGTTCCGGAACTGTAGTGGACTGACTTCAATCAACATTCCCAACAGCGTGACAAGCATTGGCAGTCATGCGTTCTATGGTTGTAGTGGACTGACTTCAATCAACATTCCCAGCAGCGTCACGAGTATTGGCGAGTTTGCGTTCTCTGGCTGCAGTGGACTGACATCGGTGACCATCCCCAACAGCGTGACAAGCATTGGCATTTATGCGTTCTATGGTTGTAGTGGACTGACATTGGTAAAAGTGGATATCAAAAATCCATTGTCCATTATATTTAGCACCTTCTCCAACCGCACCAATGCTACTCTTTATGTCCCAGCAGGCAGTAAAACCGCCTACGAAGCAGCTAACTACTGGAAAGATTTTAAGGAAATTATAGAGATGGAGGCACCATCATCCAACATCACATTCGCCGATGCCAACGTTAAAGCAATCTGCGTTGCCAACTGGGATATCAATAGCGACGGAGAGTTGAGTTATGAGGAGGCGGCAGCGGTGACCAGTTTAAGCAACGTGTTCGAAAACAATAGCCAGATAACTTCGTTCGATGAGTTGCAGCACTTCACGGGGTTGACGGAGATTCCACGAAAGTGCTTCTACAAATGTACGAGCTTGGCATCAGTGGTTATTCCCGATAACATCACGCAGATAGGTTATTCTGCTTTCGACGACTGCTATGCCTTGGCATCGATTAACCTGCCCGCGACCATTACCTTCATAGATGGTGCTGCCTTCTCGGATTGCAGCAGTCTGACGAGCATCACCCTACCAGAAGGAATTCCCAGCATGGGAGACTGGTTCTTCAACAACTGCACAGGGCTGACAGAGATAGTCATCCCCAACAGTGTCACAAGCATTGGCAGTTATGCGTTCAATGGTTGTAGTGGACTGACATCAATTTCAGTTGAAAGCGGCAATGCGGTATATGATTCACGTGATAACTGCAATGCTATCATCGAGACTTCAACCAACAAACTCATTGCCGGCTGCCAAAACACCGTCATCCCCAGTAGCGTCACAAGCATTGGCGATTATGCGTTCTGTGGCTGCAGTGGACTGACGTCAATCAACATTCCCAACAGCGTGACAAGCATTGGCAGTTCTGCGTTCTGGGGATGTAGTGGCCTGACTTCAATCAACATTCCCAACAGCGTCACAAGCATTGGTAGTTATGCGTTTAATCAATGCAGTGGAATGACATCCGTAACGGTGAATGTGGAAACTCCCATCACTATAACCTCGAACGTGTTCAGCAACCGCACCAATGCCACGCTGTATGTTCCTGTAGGTTGTAAGGCGGCTTACGAGGCTGCGGATTACTGGAATGAGTTTAGGGAAATCATTGAAGACATAGAATTCACCGCAGGCGATGTAAATAGCGACAATGCCGTGGACGTTTCTGACTACCTGACTATTGCCAACTACATTTTGGGACAGGCTCCTACCACATTCAATGAAGCAGCTGCTGATGTAACCCAAGACAGCAATGTGGACGTGGCCGACTATTTGGGCGTAGCCAACATCATCCTCTATGGAAACTATCAAGGCCCCCAAGCTAACAACGCGAATGCCATCAAGGCCCTGACAACCGAACAGGCATCGCCTTGGATGGGAATGGAAGTAACGGAAGATGGGCTCGTAGAATTGCTGTTGCATAACACTCCCACGTTCTCTGCATTCCAAATAGACATCTTCCTGCCAGAAGGCATTGAAATCTATGGGGCGAACATGAGCAAGGCAAAGCAGACACGCAACCTCTCTTATGCACAACTCCAAAATGGTGCATGGCGACTATTGTACGGTACGATGGACGGCAAAACAGTAAACCTGGCCGACCACAGTCTGCTGACTCTGAAACTGACCAGCAAGAATAAGGAGGCATTTGGCGACATAGACGTCGAGGGCATTACTCTCGTAAGACCCAATACATCTGTAATGCATCTAAGTGGTGTTCATGGAACACTGCCTACGGGTATTAGCGACATTGAGAGCATGATGCCGGCAGAGGCCAACTGCTATGACTTGACTGGACGTAAAGTTACAGAAGTGCGTCTGAAGAAGGGCGTTTACATCATTAACGGGAAAAAAGTTTTAATTAAATAAAGATAATTATGAAAAAGATCTTTTCCATTCTATTCTGTTTACTTGCGCTGCATGCAATGGCAGACAATAGATTATACATCAATGATTTTAGTATCAATCCAGGTGAAACAGTGGACGTTTCCATCATGCTTGACAATGAGGTGACAGACTTCGCATCGTTCCAAGCTGACTTGTACCTGCCAGAGGGACTGGAACTGGTGGAACAGTACAATGAGGAAGATGACGAGTACTTCACGTTCTCACTCACAACACGCGCAAAAAGCCGCATGGCCATTGGATCGGCAGTGCAGGCAGACGGCGCCGTGCGCCTAATGCTAACACAGACGATAGGAAGCACCGTGCAGACCATCAGAGATACAAGTGGAGCGCTAGTAACCTTCAAACTAAAAGCCTGTGATTCATTTTCAGGAACAACAAGCAACCAACAGACCATCGTGATTTGCCCAGTTTGCAGAGAATTATTCATATCAGATATAATGAACACATACACGTTCCAGCAGAAGTCTAGTGGTCTGTATCTGGCTTTGGATGCTGCAAATGACAAGGTTATGATTTCTGAGACCGCTCAGGCCTTCACGTTTGAGGCTGGAGAAGGTGGCTACTATCTCACTAATGAGGAGGGTGCCGTAGGCTTCGCCGGAACAACCAACTGGACCATGTCTGCCAACGCTGAGAAGAAGATGATCATCAACCCAACTCCCGTTGAGATTGACGGTGTTGTTTATTACACTCTGAACGAGGCTAAGGGTATGATTGCCACTGACAATGAGACAGACGGTTCGCCTTGCTACACAGACAAGTCTGTTGCTAAGTCTGGCGACAAGGCATACTGGACCATCGCTAAGGTTGAGGCTGAGCACTCTGAGCCTTATGTAGCTCTCAGAAACATAGTGTTTTCAACGGCCACCTCGGTGCGTTATTCCCTGGATGACACGCAAACTACGGTGACAGTGGGCGGTTCCACCCCTGCAACGGGCTTGACCGTATCGTCTAATTCTTTGAACCTGCTGACAGGAACGTCGCAAGCACTCGTTGTAAGTCCAAGTCCTGCAAATGCTACGTGGACAAGCAGCGATCCTCTTGTTGCCACCGTAACTAACGATGGTGTGGTAACGGGTGTAAAACAAGGCAGCGCTACCATAACCTGTACGGTAAATGGGCAGTCAAGTACACCTTTTCCAGTAACTGTAATCTCATTAGGTGACATTAATCGCGACGGCAACATCTCCATTGCCGACGTGACGGCGCTGGTGAATATTATACTGGGCAAACCATAAAAGTTTAACAGTTTAATCGGGCTTTGCCCTGTTTCGCTCGAGCTCTGCTCGCTTGCGTAGCGAAGAGGAGCAAGAACGTTTAACGGATAAGAAATAAGCGCCCGTAGACCCCCCAGCCCCCTTTAGGGGGAGAATGTCTGCGGGGCGCTTGTTTTTATAAAGGTACAGAGATTAACGATAAGAGTTTAATGGTTAAACAGTCAATGTACTACAGGCATAAAGGCTTGCAAACGCCTGTAATAAGCCTTAGGGATTATGACGGAAGCCCTAGGGGTTATTGCAGAAGCCCTAGGGGTTATTTGGCCTAGCCTTAGGACGAACCTGTATGACTGATTGTGAAATACAGGAAGAAAACAGTGCCATCAGTGACGTCACTTTTATATAGATTATATAAAAATAAATATAAAAACCTGTACCACCATAGTACAGGTTTATTTATTAAAAATAATAAAATGTTATAGAATCAATGTCACTGATGTCACTGTTGTCACTTGTGGTTTTGGGTACATGCACTCGGATTTTCTCAAATGAATTTGGAATACGTAAGGGAGGGATTGGAGGAAAGGGTGATGAAGTGATGAAATGATGGAGTGATAAAGGTCTGCAATTGAGCGAGTACAGAAGGCAAATGTATTTGCATTATGCCGAACCGATGAAGTAGCGAGAGCAATGGAAAACTGGCTTTAGCAATGCCGAGTCACGACAGAGGAAGGCGAAGCCAGCATGAGCAGACTCGAGACGAAGCCTCAAATGAAGAAATTGTCATTTTTTGATAATTATTTTTTGACAATTACAATAATTGCGTTATCTTTGCCGTGTAATAAGTGAAAAATATGATTGATAATCCCTTTGTTACGAATGGTTATGCAGGACCGGAGTATTTCTGTGACCGCGTGGAAGAAACTGCCTTATTGACAGACCTGCTGACCAACGGCAATAACGTTGCGTTGATGTCGCCACGACGTGTGGGTAAGACGGATTTGATAAAGCACTGTTTCCAACAGGAAAACGTAAAAGACGAATACTACTGTTTCCTCATCGACATCTATGCTACGAACTCGCTACACGACTTCGTCAATATGTTTGGTAAGTCCATCCTTGAAGCACTGAAGCCCAAAGGGCGCAGGGTGTGGGAAGGATTCCTGAACGCGTTGTTGTCGGTGCGCTCAGAGATATCGTTCGACATCAATGGTAATCCCACGTGGGGATTGGGCGTGGGAAATATGACCCCACCACAGACAACCCTGGACGAGATATTCGCCTACCTGCGTACGGCCGACAAGCACTGTCTGGTAGCGATTGATGAGTTTCAGCAAGTCCTCTACTACAGCGACAATCGGAACATCGAAGCCTCACTAAGGACTCATATTCAGCAGTGCCCTAATGCAAACTTCATCTTTGCAGGTTCACAACGCCACCTTATGAGTGAGATGTTCCTTTCGCCGTCTCGTCCCTTCTATCAGTCGGTGGTTCCTATGAGTCTCTTTCCGATAGAACTGGATCGCTATTGGGCTTTCGCCGAACCGCAGTTTGCCAAGAATGGGAATCGGAAGATAACGTACGAGACAGTGGAGATGGTTTATCATCGGTTTGAAGGCATTACAGCCAACGTTCAGCGCATCATGAACATGCTTTATATGCTTACGCCTAAGGGTGAGTGCTGTGGAAAGGAAATGATTGACCGCGCCATTGATACCTATCTGAGACTATCGTCTGAATACTATGCTGAGTTGCTTCGCCAGATGCCAGAGAAACAGCGCAACGTATTCCTTGCCATCGGCGCAGAGGGGCAAGTAAAAAATATTTCTGGCGGAAAATTTGTCCATAAGTATCATCTTCCTTCGCCCAGTTCAGTCGTTTCTGCCACCAGGGGACTACTAGAGAAGGACTTCATCACACAGACAGACAATGTTTACTATGTCTATGACCGTTTCTTCCAACTCTGGCTGGAGAAAACTTTCGGAGTGAATAATGAGCGGCCTTCGGCCTATTGAATAATGAAGAAGGCAGCGATTGAGCGAGAGAAGAGCCAAACGAAGTAGCAGCGAGAGCAAATAAAAACATGTTATATTTCTGCCGAGTCGCGTCTGAGTTCGAGGAACTCAAACCGTTTGAGCTATTCCGAGCGTAAGCAGGGTCGTGACGAAGCCTCAATGTGAAAACAGGTGTACTAATCTATTGATTGTATATTCCTAATAATTACTCTAATTACATCATGCAACTTTATATTTAGCGCGGTTTTAAGTTCTCACACTCGGTTTTTCTCAAATGAATTTGGAAAATCCCTCACATATTCTTGCTCCTCTTCGTTACGCAAGCGTAGGACTTTGTCCGTCCGATTACATGCTCCGTCTCTCTACGCAAACTTACGAGCGATTGTTCACTTTTCTATGGTTTTTCTTTCCATTTTTTGGTATTTGTGCTCGCTTATTCGTATCTTTGTCCCCGTAATATGAGTACGATTGTATATCCTTCACCCATTTTCGGGCCTATCATGAGCCGAAGACTGGGAGTGTCGTTGGGCATCAACTTGTTGCCTGCCGATGGTAAATGGTGTTCGTTTGATTGCATATATTGCGAGTGCGGACTGAATGCTGAGCGACGAGCTACCATGCCCTTGCCAACAAGAGAAGAGGTGAAAGATGCCTTGGAAAAGCAGTTGCAAAAGATGCGACAGAAGGGACCAAAGCCCGATGTGCTTACCTTTGCCGGAAACGGGGAACCTACCCTGCATCCCGATTTCCCCACTATTGTAGATGATGTGACTGCCTTACGCGATCAATATTTCCCCCAAGCGAAGATATCGGTATTGAGTAATTCGACACAGATAGGTAAACCTAAGGTGCGCAAAGCCCTTCTACGAACGGACAACCCTATCATGAAGCTGGATACCGTTTCTGCCGATTTCATCGAAAAAGTCGACCGTCCTCAAGGTCGATATGATGTGGAAACAATCGTCAACTATCTGGCGCAGATGAGTCCGAAGGTTATCATCCAAACCATGTTCCTGACAGGCAACGGACTTGATAACACAACAGACGAATACATCAAACCATGGCTCGAAGCTCTACAGACTGTGAAGCCCAGACAAGTGATGATATACACCATCGACAGGGAAACTCCCGTCCAAGGACTGCTGAAGGCACAACCAAAAATCCTCGATGAAATCGCCGATAAAGTGCGACAACTCGGCATCAGTTGCAGTGTATCATACTAAATACAGTTGACATTTCTTGCTCCGTTGCTCTACGCAAGCGTCTCCTGACGTCGCCGAGCGGACACTTGACATTTGACATTTAACATATAACATTCACATGAAAAAAAGTATATTTGGCATGCTATTGGTGATGGAGAGCCTGTTCTTAGGCACGATATCCTTGGTTGCCTTATATTACCATTACACACAAGGCGAACAGGATTGGAAGGCCTTTGCCATTACGACAGCCATCACTTTCGTCTGCGGAGCCATACTTACCGCCTATGGCCATACGGATATAGGCCGTACCGAAAAACAACTGTCACGTGGCGGAGCATTCATCGTCGTAGGACTGACGTGGGTCGTATTCTCCCTGTTCGGCATGCTTCCTTTTATATTATATGAGGGGCTGGACGTAGATATATCCAGTGCCTATTTCGAGACGATGAGCGGGTTTAGCACCATGGGAGCAACCATTATCCCCGACATCGAGGCTATGCCTCACGGCATACTTATGTGGCGAAGTATGATGCAGTGGATGGGAGGCTTGGGAATTGTCGTATTCTCCTTTGCCATGTTGCCAGTGAAGGATATGAAGAACTCCACGATGTTCATTGCCGAGATGTCGGGACTGACCATTCACCGCCTACAGCCCAAGATTGGTGCCACCTCACGACGCTTACTCCTCATCTACCTCATTCTCACCATTTGTTGTACGCTGATGTACTGGGTAGGTCCCATGGGGTTGTTCGATGCCGTATGCTTCTCGTTCTCTACTATTGCCACAGGAGGATTTGGCACACACACTGCTAGCATAGGTTACTTCCACTCAACTTACATCGAATACGTTTGCGCTACCTTTATGTTGATTTCCAGTCTTAACTTCGGTATTTATTACTATCTGTCGATAAGGCGCGGACGCGAATGTTTGAAGAACGAAGAGGTAAAAGCCTTCCTACTTACCGTCATGGGATTGGTGGCTGTGTTCTGCCTATTGTTCCGCTTCTCGATGCATGATGTTGGAGTAAGAGCGCCTGAGACGGGCGAGGAAATATTCCGCACCAGTCTGTTCCATGTTGCCACGATTATCAGTTCCAGCGGATTCCAAGCCGAATGTTACGACTATGTGGGATGGGGAATACCTTTCTGGATGCCAACTATCATGATGATGATTTTGGGAGGATGTACTGTCAGTACGGCTGGTGGAATGAAGATGATGCGTGTGCTCATATACCTGAAGTATGCCATGCGTGAGTTCCGCACGTTCCTGCATCCACATGCCGTCATAGGCATTAAGTTCAACGGAAGAGTCATTCATGACCGCCACATCCATCGTGTAATCTCCTACCTTGTCTTATACGTATTCATCCTTATCTTTAGCTGTGTTGCCATGACGTTAATCACGGATTTCGACCTAACGACAATCTTTGGTGCGGTTGTGTCCAGTTTTGGTAATACAGGACCTGCATTGGGTAGTCTGGGACCTGCCGACAACTTCGTTGCTGTGCCTGCAGCTGGTAAGTGGTTGCTGAGTTTCCTGATGGTAGTGGGTCGTCTCGAGATATTTACTGTATTGATTCTCTTCATGCCTAAGGCATGGAGACTTTAAGGAGTGAGGAAGTCTGCGATTGAGCGAGAGCAGAAGGCAAATTCATTTGCATTATGTCGAGCGTGAGCAGACTCGAGGCAAAGCCTCAAGTGAAGAAGTGATGGAGTGATGAAACGATGGAGCAGCGAGGGAAGAGCCAAACTTGTTTGAGTTTTTCCGAGTCGCGACAGAGGAAGACCAAAGGTCAAGTGATGGAGTAAAAAATCCCCAAACAAACCAAATTACAGAAAGAGGACTTTAGCCACTTCGGCAGGATTGAGTGCCCACTCATAAGTATATCGCTCGTCGGCTTCATCAGGAGTTTCGACGAGCGAACTCTTTTGTGCCTGTGTCTTCAATTCCAGTAATTGGCCTATCGTGGCCTTGTTTTCGAGACGCTTCAACATAGCCTCCACCACTCGACCATCCAGTTTACCAACAGTCTGTGCGGTGAAGGGAACCTCCATCCAAACGATTTCCCGTTCCTTTACCTTCAATATGCCAAAGACCAATCCCTTTGACAGGTTGGTTTCACTGATGCGTACCAAGTGTTGAACACAGGACGGGTCGTAGGCCACACCGTCCTTGTCGGAAACGGACATTGGGTATGCCGAGTTCATCCAGCCTACCATCAGGTTGGGCGAGAGGGCACCATTGCTGTAAGCGTTACAGGTGAAGACAACATATTCGGCTTGCGAGCGTTCCAGTTCGGGCAATTCAAGTTCAATATACTCCACCGTTCCCACCTGGTCGGGAATCTCGCGTATGTCGCCTGAATGCTTAGCTCCAGTTGGTGATAAGTTGTAAAAGGCACATTCCACCACCTCTCCATCCTGCTTGACTATGCGTGCACTGAGGTCCATGTCAAGATGCTGGGCTGGCAAACCCTTACCCCATTGCAGGAAGAGACGCACACTATCGCCTTCAATAGGAAAACGCGTACCTTGCAAGGCGCAGGCGGTATCTTGTATTGTTGTTGAGCGATCGCCAACGGCCAAAGGAATATGGTACAACTCTTGAGCGATATAGACACGTCGCCCCTCTTCCTTTTGTCCAAGTTGTGAGAATCGCCTTGCCATCGTCTTCAGATATATTTCTTCGATGGAATCGACCATTTTTCTCCTTTCCTCAAGGCTATATAGCGACAACATCTTGTTCAGTTCGATGGTTTTAGGCGAACCCGTAATGGGACGCACTATGCGATCGCCTGCTATGCCTTCAGGATTGAAATATGTTTCGGCGGCATTACTCAGTGAAAGCAATAATCGGGTAGGCAACTTGTCAGTAACCTGACCGAAGGCTTGCATCGTTTCCTCACGTCCATAACGAAGCATGGTGGAGAATAGACAACGGGCAAACAGGCCAGGTCGCTCACAAAGCATAGATAGAGCCTTCTGTTTGTCGTTTTCCCTATGGGCATCATCCAACTTCCCTTGCCAAGTCTCATAGTTCTGATGGTAGAAGACATCGAGCAGTTCCTTTAGCCGTTTGAAGCCAGGCTTTCGGCTCATCTCTCCCAGACGCAAGGCGCGTATCATTCTTACCCACATCCCTCGCTTTGGATGCATCTGCTCTGCCGCCTGCCAGGCAGGCATGTCCAAATTGTTGAGCCAACGCGCCACGCAACGAACATAGGTTCGATTGTACTTGAGCCTAAGTTCATTGCGCATTGAACCTATGGCTTCTTGACTTCGATCGGCCATTGGCCACAGATGACGATTCAGTCTGCCTGCATGGGCTATAAGCGTACGAGGTTCTATCAACTGCAATTGTCCCGTCTTCTCATACCACAAATAGCGAAGAATGTCAGTAGGAGTCTCCATCAGCGGTTGAGCCTCATCGCCTCTACCTTGTTCCATCAAGCACTTGACAACCACCATTCGCGTTTCGCGCATCTGTGGCACAACCACATTATGAATTGTAAATTGTGAATTATGAATTAATTTCTTAACGGAATCCAATTGTGTGGCATCAAGTGGAGTGGGAGACGTGAGCAGGGTTTCCAACAAGTGTTGCATGTCGGACAGGCGGAAGAGGCGCAATTCCTTCAATTTACTGCCTTGCCCCTTATAGACGTAGTTCGTCGTCACGAAAGGTCGACCGCAATAGGGACAACCATTATAGCGATCCAACGGAAAGGTTCCGTCTGGAATCAGATGCCCACAAGGTAACTCCGTGCCAGGCACGTCTGCACCTGTTACATTAACGAACCACGTCACCAGATGGTCGAGGAAAGTTTCGCCTGTAGGCACGTCCCAGCCCTTTACCAAGGGTGCCCAGTTCAGGTCAACTCCCAATGCCTCATCAATATCCTTCGTGATGTCTGCCAATGTAGTAGCAGGCACGGCACACAAGGCACGGAAGAGTTCCTCCGTAAGCGTATAGCCTCGCTCTCGCAGACGGGCAACAAAGGCTAACGTGGCTGGTGATGCCTGACGACTCATATCGATGTCAGTTACATCAAGATAAATGGCTTGGTATCGAAGGGCGACGGTATTCAAAACTTCTTTATATTACTACTTTATTAAAAGAAGCGTGCGGAAATTGTGAATCTGAAGTAATCCAAAGGATCGCGGTTTGAAGTAAGACTCACTTGGTCCGCACGCCTATTGTGCTTTACAAAAATATCGCTCGGCATATGTGGGCATTAACCTTCATCCCCTGCCTCACTTCTGATCATAGGCGTGCTTGGGATAGTCGATGGTGTAGTGCAAGCCACGACTCTCCTTGCGCTCCAATGCCTGGCGGGTTATGAGGTAGCCCACGTTAATCATGTTGCGGAGTTCGCAGATGTCCTTCGTAGGTTTCACACGCTTGAAGAGTTCTTCCGTCTCTTCGTACAGCAGGTCGAGACGTGTCCAGGCACGATGCAGACGCAAGTCGCTTCTTACAATACCCACGTAGTTCGACATGATTTGTCCCACCTCACGCATGTCTTGGGCGATGAGCACCTTTTCCTCATTCGACATCGTTCCTTCGTCGTTCCACTCGGGAATCTCGTCGTTAAAGCTGTATTCATCGATGTGTTCTATCGAGTGCTGTGCTGCCTTGTCGGCATACACCACTGCCTCGATAAGCGAGTTCGAAGCCAGACGGTTGCCACCATGCAAACCCGTGCAAGAACATTCGCCTACGGCATAAAGCCTGTGGATGGTCGATTGCCCATCGAGGTCTACCTTGATGCCGCCGCACATGTAGTGAGCTGAAGGGCATACGGGTATCATCTGCTTCGTAATATCGATGCCGATGCTAAGACATTTTGCATAGATGTTGGGGAAGTGATGCTTCGTCTCCTCGGCTGGTTTGTGAGTGACGTCGAGACAAACGTGGTCGATACCGTGAATCTTCATCTCGCGGTCGATAGCGCGAGCCACAATGTCGCGTGGAGCCAACGACAGGCGCTTGTCATACTTCTGCATAAACTCCTCGCCATTAGGCAATTTCAGGATGCCTCCATAGCCACGCATGGCCTCTGTGATGAGGTAAGCGGGATGGGTCTCGGCAGGGTTGAAGAGCACGGTCGGATGGAATTGTACGAACTCCATATCCTTCACTATACCTTTCGCACGATATACCATAGCTATACCGTCGCCCGTAGCAATATTAGGGTTCGAGGTGGTAGCATAGACTGCACCCGTACCCCCTGTAGCCATCAGCGTTACTCGCGAAAGGAAGGTGTCCACCTTCTGTGTGTCGGGGTCTAAGACATAGGCACCATAGCACTCTATGTCCGTCATATGGCGGTTCACCTCGCGTCCCAAGTGATGCTGAGTAATGATTTCCACAGCATAGTGGTTCTCCAACACCGTAATCTTCTTATTGCGACGCACGGCTTCCATCAGTCCACGCTGAATCTCAAAGCCCGTGTCGTCAGCATGGTGCAGGATACGGAACTCGGAATGACCACCTTCGCGATGCAGGTCGAATTCTCCTTCATCGTTCTTGTCAAAGTTCACACCCCACTTCACTAAGTCGGCAATACCCTTCGGGGCATTCCTCACCACTTGTTCCACGGCGGCAGGGTCACTAATGTAGTCGCCTGCAATCATCGTGTCCTGAATGTGTTTCTCGAAGTTGTCCACCTTCAGGTTAGTCACACTTGCAATACCGCCCTGTGCCTTAGCCGTATTGGCCTCGTCGAGCGTAGTCTTGCACACCAGGGCAATCTTTCCCTTGCCACTCTTTGCCACCTTCAGGGCGTAGCTCATTCCTGCCACGCCTCCACCGATAATTAGGAAATCGAATTTACGTATCATGGTACCTTATTTGCGTTTCTGCATGCGAAGTTACTCATTTTTTTTCATAATGGCGAGGAAAAGCCGTTTTTTCTTTATAAACACACCGAGGTAACTCCTGTATGAGTCGCCGCAGGCATTTGTTCTCGGCTCAAGCCTCTCCCTTGTCTTAGGCCTTCGGGCGAAAGAACCTTCGTCCATCATCAGTTTGCTCCGACGCAGGGGCTGTGATACAAAGTTCGGAACTCCAAGGTGAAGTCTCTTAGATACTCCCACTCGAATTTCCTCAAATAAATTTGGGAGATTACTCGCTTATTCGTATCTTTATCCCCGAAAGACATCATATCTTATGAAACAAAAGACACTTTTACTATACATTATATTATGCGTGTGCATGGGTGCATGGGCCGATGAGAAGGAAATCCCGAAGGCTCAGTATAACGTGAACACGATAGCACTCGACGACACGACGACGTGGACGGGAAGGATGCAGCGACAAATGGATTCGCTCATCAATCTGCCCATCTTCGAGACGACACAACTTGGGCTCTATGTCCGCGACTTGACGGAGGGACGTGACTTGGTGTGCGTGAACCATCGCCAACGTATGCGCCCTGCCAGTTGTCAGAAGGTAATTACCGCCATTGGTGCCATTCGCCATCTGGGCGGGAACTACAAACTGCACACGCAAATGCTGGTGACAGGTGAAGTGAGGGATAGTGTGCTCATGGGGGATGTATGCTTCGTAGGCGGGATGGACCCCCTGCTCTCGCAAGGCGAGGTGTATCAAATGACGAAGGCACTCAAGGACGTCGGCATCGACTCGCTGGCAGGTGTCATCTATCTCGACCTCACGATGAAGAGTCAGGACGATATGGGATGGGGTTGGTGCTGGGACGACAAGACGGTACCCCTGCGCCCGCTTATGGTGGATAAGAAAGACCATTTCGTGAGCGAAATGCTTACCGACCTCAGGTTGCTGGGTGTGAAAGGAGCGAGCATCGACCGCATTGTGCAAGCCAAATGTCCGACTTCTGCCCGTCTGTTGTGCGATGTGACTCATACCATCGACCAAGTGCTTGACCGCATGATGAAGCGCTCCGACAACTTCTTTGCCGAATGTCTCTTCTATCAACTGGCTTCTCTAAGTGGGCACCGCCCTGCCGGACGAAGTGAAGCAACGGGATACATCGATATGATTATCCGAGAAACAGGACTCGACCCTGCTCAGTACCAGATTGCCGACGGCAGTGGCTTGTCGCTCTACAACTATGTGTCGCCCGAGCTGTTAGTAAAGCTGCTCCAGTATGCTTATATTAATGAGCCCATCCGCTCCCACTTGCTCCCCTCTTTGCCTATAGCAGGCATCGACGGCACTTTAGAGAGACGCATGCTCAAAACCCTGGCTCAAGGGAACGTTCGTGCCAAGACGGGTACAGTGGAGGGTGTCTCCAGCCTATCGGGCTACTGCACATCGCCTGAGGGACACGTACTCGTCTTCAGTATCATCAACCAAGGCGTGCGCCAGACTGCAACAGGAAGGAACTTCCAAGACAAAGTGTGTGAAACTTTATGTAAATAGCCATGAAATACAAACTCATTGTTCTTGACGTGGACGGTACCATGCTGAACAGCAACCGCGAATTGACGAAGCGCACGGCTCAAACCCTGCGCAAGGTACAACAAATGGGTATTCGGGTAGCACTGGCATCGGGAAGACCCACCTATGGCATACTGCCACTGGCACAAGCCATCGACCTTGGGGTCTATGACGGATACATCATCTCGTACAATGGTGCACAGGTGATGGAGGCCAAGACAGGACAGATTATCTTCGAACGCCGTATCGACCCGCAAATGGTGCCTTATCTGGAGAAGAAAGCTGCAAAGATGGGGCTGACAATGGCCTACTACGACGGGAACGAAGTAGTAAGCACGGATATCACGAACCCCCATATCGTGGACGAAGCCGAAATGAACGGTATGACCCTGCGACAGGACGATGTGCTCTCACTCTCCATGGACGACTGGCCTGCCGAGGTGATGCTCGTGAGTGACGACGAGGAGGCACTTTCCAGTCTGGAACAGCACATGCAACGCCACCTCAATGGTGTTATGGACACCATACACTCGAATCCCTATTATCTGGAAATCGTGGGATATCAGGTGGGTAAAAGCTACGCCATGAGTGCACTTGTGCAGAAGATGGGCATCGGACTCGACGAGGTTCTGGCTATTGGTGACGGTGAGGCAGACATCAATATGATTCAGATGGCTGGTACAGGCGTTGCAATGGCAAATGCCACCGAGGGAGTGCGCCGTTGTGCCGACTTCACCACGCTTAGCAATGACCAAGATGGTGCCGCACTGGCTATAGAGAAAGCCATCGTGCAGGAGGCACGCATTGCCGATGTGCCCATCGACGCGATGAATGCCCAGAGCGGTTCGACCTTGATGGGAAATCTTGGCATTCAATACACCTTTGCCAGCGCCGATCGGGTGGAGGCTACCATGCCTGTCGACCATCGTACGCGTCAGCCCTTTGGCATCCTGCATGGTGGGGCAACACTGGCTTTGGCAGAGACAGTAGCGGGCTTGGGTTCGATGATTGCCTGTCAGCCCGACGAGTTTGTCGTAGGAATGCAAGTAAGTGGCAATCATGTTTCGAGTGCTCACGAAGGCGACACGGTAAGAGCCGTATGCACACCCGTCCATCTGGGCCGTTCGAGTCATGTTTGGAACGTAGACGTATTCACCAGCACGGATAAACTCGTGTCGAGCATCCGCGTGGTGAATTCCGTTATGAAGAAGAGAGGCTAGGAAGTGAAGAAGTTATAGATTCACGTCCAGTTGCTTCAAGTCTTCTGGACGTGAACTGTTTCCATAGAACACATGATAAACACCGGAATGGGCGTGCATGGTGTTCGTCTTCGTATCAAACAGTTCGAACGTACGTGGGGTAAGCGTTATCACGGCCTCTGCTGTCTTTCCTGCCTTTACATCGACACGTTGGAAAGCACGAAGAGAACGTAACGGACCTTCGGTATCCTGTGGGTCACGAACATAGACCTGCACAACCTCTGTACCATCGCGCTTACCGATATTCTTTACAGGAACTGTAAGCGTGAAGTTGTCGCCTTGCTTGACAATCCTACCTTCGCCCACCTGGAATTGTGTGTAGCTCTGGCCATATCCGAATGCAAAGAGGGGGTCGGAGAAGTAACGATAGGTGCGACCCTTCATCGAATAATCTTCATAGTCAGGCAATTGGTCGCTATTCTTATAGAACGTGACAGGAAGTTTGCCCGAAGGATTGAATTCGCCAAAGAGAACGTCGGCAACAGCCGTTCCACCTTCCTGACCATCGTACCAAGCTTGAACAATGGCGTCACAAGATTCCGTCTCGGGCTGTAAAGCAATGGCCGAACCAGAGCAGTTGACATAGATGACCGTCTTTCCTGCCTTCTTCAACGCCTTCAGGAAGTTGCGCTGTACGGCGGGAAGTTCTATATTCGTTCTGTCACCACCTTTGAAGCCATCGATGTTGACGGGCATTTCCTCACCTTCGAGTGCAGGAGAGATGCCACCTACGAAGATAACCTTCTGTATGCCACGCAACTGGGCAATGATGGCATCATAGTCGATGACGTGTTCACGTGCCACATTTATCTTCATGTTGGCATTCCATGTCTTCACGAACTGGAAAAGCACTTCTATTTTATAAGACTTCCCGGCCTCGCCTTGAATGACAGTACGAGTGGGTGTGGTGCGCCAAGAGTGAACGCGTTGCTTGCGTTCCCCATCGATAAACACTTCGAAGTGTCCGCAACCCTCAACATTCACGACATATTCGCCCGACTCTTTCGGAGTAAATGTGGTTTCGTATTTGGCAGAGAAATCCTCAATCTTAACACCAGGGGCAAAGACATGCATACCTGCAGTGGTAACAGCCAGAGGATTGATGTAATATTCAGTGGTTACGGGTGTTCCTTCCATCTCGGTATTATTCCAGAACGTGCCTCGCAATCCTCGCTTGCCTTCAGCCTGACAACAGTTGGAGAGAAGGCAATCCAACACTTTGTCATCTGTAAGGTCACAACCAGGCAGATACGTCAGTTTCTTCTGCTTAGCCTTAATACCGTTAAGGATGCTGATGGTATGATTAGGCATACCGTTATAGTTACCCCACATCATCGGGTCGTTGTCGGCATTGGGACCAATGACAGCTATGCGTTCGGCATTCTTCTTTAAGGGGAGTACATTGCCGTTGTTCTGCAAAAGCACAATACTTTGGCGAGCCATCTCAAGCGCAACTTGGGCGTGCTCCTTAGAAGACATTACCAAATAAGGAATCTTTGACCATTCCACCAGAGAGGGATTGTCCATCTCACCTAAGTCAAAACGTCCTTCCAGCAAGCGCAAGACATGCTTGTCAACCTCTGCCTCACTAATGAGGCCACGACGAACAGCCTCGGGAATGCTCTTATATGCATAACCGAAACCACATTCAACATCGGTACCAGCCACTGTTGCCTTTGCAGAAGCATGAACGGGGTCACTCGAACTCTTATGCGAACTATAGAAATCGCTAACGGCTCCACAATCACTCACTACCAGATACTGGAAGCCCCATTCGTCGCGCAAGATTTGCTGTAACAGACGAGCATTGCCACAACAGGGTTCATCATCGAGACGCTGATAGGCACACATAACCTCGCGAACCTTAGCATCTTGAACCAGAGTCTTGAAAGCGGGCAGATAAGTCTCCTGCAAATCGCGAAGGGAAACGTCTGTGAGATTGGCCGAATGGCGTGTATATTCAGGACCACTGTGTACGGCATAATGTTTGGCACATGCCCACAACTTGCGATACTTGGCATCCTCGGGACCTTGCAATCCTCTTACAACCTGCGTTCCCATAACACTCGTGAGATAAGGGTCTTCGCCATAGGTCTCTTGTCCACGCCCCCATCGTGGGTCACGGAAGATATTTACATTGGGCGTCCATACCGAAAGGCTATGGAATTTCTCGTCCTCTCCTCCATTATCCATGCGATGGTGGTATTGGGCACGTTGTTCGGTGCTGGCAATATCGAATACACGGTAAAGCAAGTCGGGGTTAAATGACGAGGCCATGCCTATGGGCTCAGGAAACACCGTGACGTGGTCCTGATTGGCAGCTCCATGAAGAGCCTCACTCCACCAGAAGAACTTTTTAATACCCAGTCGAGGAATAGCGGGCGATTCGTCGAGCATCAGCTGGGCTTTCTCTTCCAACGTCAGTCGACTACATAGGTCACGAGCGCGTTCTTTTGCACTCAACTCGGGATTCTGGTAGGGCAGCACTTGGGCTTGCACAGTCAAGAACATGCTTGACAGCAACAGTACAAAGAAGTGTTTCATAGCATAATTATATTTGATTATTTTCAGTCAACGATGCAAATGTACGGATAATCTATGAGTTATGCAAATAAACTTGCGAAAGGAGTAAACAAAAAGACTGGAATTGACCGTGGTACAAAAAAAGCAGCAGGGGATTCCTGCTGCTTTGCGGAGAGACTGGGATTCGAACCCAGGGTACAGTCGCCCGTACGCCGCATTTCGAGTGCGGTCCATTCGACCACTCTGGCATCTCTCCAATAAGTTAATCTGGATAGTTGAGATTCTCCTCGCGAATGTTCTCTAATGTTTCCAGATATCGGTGAGCTTCCCAACGCGCCATAGGTAAATCGTGAAGGAGATAATTCCCGCAATCACGCGGTGCCACGCCTGGTACCTCACCTGAGAAATCTTCGATGAAATGGAACGTTTTCTTTATTACGTCCACAATATCGCGACTCTCCAAATCGCCTTTAACCAATAGGTAACAACCCGTTGCACATCCCATTGGTCCCCAATACACAATCCTGTCTTTCCATTCCTGATTGTTACGCAGGTAAGTTGCAGCCAGGTGCTCTATTGTGTGAAGGGCCCCGAAGCCGATAGCGGGCTCTCGGTTAGGCTCTTTCATACGGATGTCGAACGTCGTTATCACTTCCCCTCCCACTTGGTCCTTCCTACTGACATAAATGCCTCTTAAAAGACGCTCATGATCGATGGTGAAACTTGGTATCTTCTCCATATCGGGTGCAAAAGTACAAAATAATTCATAATCCGCAATTCATAATTCATTATTTTTTGCGTTGTTCATACTTTTTGCGCGTTTCGTACGTTGATTATATTATAAAAGAGGTATATTTGCGTTAAAATAACATAAGCATGAAAGGAATTGTCTTAGCAGGAGGGAGTGGCACACGTCTTTATCCCATTACTAAAGGAGTGAGCAAACAGATGTTGCCCATATACGATAAGCCGATGATTTATTATCCTATCTCGGTGCTGATGACCGCAGGTATACGTGAGATTTTGATTATTTCCACGCCTCATGACCTGCCCGGCTTCCGCCGTTTGCTGGGCGATGGGTCGGACTTTGGCGTAAGGTTTGAGTATGCCGAACAACCGAGTCCCGACGGTTTGGCACAGGCCTTCATCATCGGACGCGAGTTCGTGGGCGACGATTGCGCTTGTTTGGTATTAGGCGACAATATCTTCCATGGGGCAGGCTTCTCCGCCCTGTTGCAGGAAGCCGTACGCACGGCAGAGGAAGAACATAAGGCCACCGTCTTTGGCTATTGGGTTAACGACCCCGAACGCTATGGTGTGGCAGAGTTCGACAAACAAGGCAACTGCCTTTCTATTGAGGAGAAACCTCAACAACCCAAGTCGAACTATGCCGTCGTGGGCTTGTACTTCTATCCGAACAAGGTTGTTGACGTAGCCGCGACTATTAAGCCTTCGGCTCGAGGCGAACTGGAAATCACGACGGTGAACCAGCGATTCCTTGCCGACGGAGAATTGAAGGTTCTCACCCTTGGACGCGGCTTCGCCTGGTTGGACACAGGTACGCACGAATCGCTTAGCGAGGCTTCGACCTACATCGAGGTTTTGGAGAAGCGACAAGGATTAAAGGTGGCTTGCCTCGAAGGCATAGCCTATCGCAAAGGATGGATTACAGAAGAGAAAATGCGCCAGAATGCCCAACCGATGATAAAGAATCAATACGGGCAATACCTGCTGAAGGTCATTGAAGACGTCAAGCGCTTCGGACAGGAGGAAATAGAATGACGATACTTGTTACAGGGGCCAACGGCCAATTGGGCCGTGAGATGAGACTCGTAAGCCAAGCGACCACCGACAACTACATCTTCACTGATGTGGTGGAAGCCGAAGGCTTGGAGACTCGCATGCTTGATATGACCGACAAGGAAGCCGTCCGTCAGATGGTGGAAGACGAAGGGGTCGAGGTCATTGTAAATTGCGCTGCATACACCAATGTCGATAAGGCAGAAAGCGACGAGGAACTTTGCCGTCGCCTGAATGCCTATGCTCCACAGGTCCTGGCCGAAGCCATGAAACAACGAGGAGGATTGCTTGTTCACATTTCCACCGATTATGTCTTCGGAGGAGACCTTTATAACACGCCTTGCAGAGAAGACCAGAAGGGCACTCCGACGGGCGTTTACGGACAGACGAAATTAGAGGGAGAACAAGCCATCATAGCGACCGGTTGCAACTATGTGATTATCCGCACGGCTTGGCTCTATTCGGAATTCGGAAAGAACTTCGTCAAGACGATGCTCAACCTTACTGCCACGAAGCCCCAACTGAAGGTAGTGTTCGACCAGGTAGGTACGCCCACTTATGCCCTCGATTTGGCTCAGGCTATTTCAAAAGTAATCGAAGATTACGGAAAGGAAAAGGGCAATTACTCGAAGACGGGTATCTATCATTACTCGAACGAAGGTGTAACTTCGTGGTACGATTTCACGAAGACGATTGCACAATTGGCCGGTCACACCGAATGCGATATCCAGCCCTGCCACAGCGATGAGTTCCCCAGTCCGGTCCATCGTCCGTCCTATTCAGTCCTTGACAAATCGAAGATAAAGCATACGTTCGGTTTGTCCATCCCTTATTGGGTGGATTCGCTAAGCCATTGTCTCCGAAACCTGTTATGATAATATTCGTTTGATTTATGAATTATAAAAGAAGCATTGTGATTACGGGCGGTGCAGGATTCATTGGGAATCATGTGGTTCGCCTCTTTGTGAACAAATATCCGGAATACCGCATCATTTGTCTCGACAAATTGACCTACGCCGGCAACCTTGAGAACCTGAAGGATGTAGAGCAGGCTCCAAACTATCGATTCGTGCGTATGGACATCTGCGACTTTGATGCTTTCCTCCAACTAATGAAGGAAGAAAATGTCGATGGAATCGTGCATTTAGCAGCAGAAAGCCATGTGGACCGCTCCATAAAAGACCCCTTCACTTTTGCACGTACGAACGTGATGGGGACACTCTCCTTGCTGCAAGCCGCACGCCTATATTGGGAGAGCCTTCCGGAAAGGTACGAAGGCAAAAGGTTCTATCACATCAGCACTGACGAGGTTTATGGAGCACTCGAGATGACCCATCCGGAAGGCATCGAACCACCATTCACCACGACGGCCTCATCGGGCAGTCATCACTTGGCCTATGGCGAGAAGTTCTTTACCGAGGACCTGAAGTACCAACCACATTCGCCCTATTCTGCCGCGAAAGCGTCGAGCGACCATTTCGTAAGGGCTTTCCACGATACATACGGAATGCCTACCATCGTAACCAATTGTTCGAACAACTACGGTCCCTATCAGTTCCCAGAGAAACTTATTCCTCTCTTTATCAACAACATACGCCACCGAAAGCCCTTACCTGTTTACGGAAAGGGAGAGAACGTGCGCGACTGGCTCTATGTGGAGGATCACGCCCGTGCCATCGACCTCATCTTCCATCGCGGACAAGTGGCCGAGACCTACAACATCGGCGGGTTCAATGAGTGGAAAAATATCGACATCATCCGAGTGCTTATTAACACCGTCGATCGCTTGCTTGGCCGGAAGGAAGGGGAAGACATGGACCTCATCACCTATGTGACCGACCGAGCCGGACACGACCTGCGTTACGCCATCGACTCGCGTAAGTTGCAACGCGAACTGGGTTGGGAACCCAGCCTCCAGTTCGAAGAGGGAATTGAAAAGACCGTCCGTTGGTACCTCGACAATCAAGAGTGGATGGACCGCATCACCTCGGGTGAATACGAAAAGTATTACGAGGACATGTACGCCGGACGCTAATCCGAAGGCCGAAAGACTTAGGCGTTATCAATTAAGCCTTAGGGATTATCCTCGAAGGCCTAGGCCTTATTTCGGAAGCCCTTAGGGATTATTTCGGAAGGCCTAAGGCGTGAGTTTCATCGAATATAGGCACGAGCATCATCGAATATAGGTTCGAGGCACTTCGAACATAGGCTCGAGACGATCGAACATAGGTTCTTGCTCCGTTACTCTAGGCAAGCGTAGCTTCGCATCCGATTACGAGGCACATCGAATATAGGCATAAACATGCGAGGCCGCAATCCCGATGGGTTGCAGCCTCGCTTTCGTTTGTACTCTAAAAGGCTTTCCTTACTTAATCACCAACTTTCTGGAGCGAATCACGCCTTGGTTCTGCATCTTGATGATGTAGAGGCCAGGAGCAAAGCTGGAGGTGTTGAGCATGCTGGGATCTTTCACGAAGCGAACAAGCTTGCCGTCTGTGGTGTAAATCCAAGCCTTCTGCACGTTGTCGAACTGCAGTTTGCCATTGGCCACAAATGCGTTGCTAACCTCTCCCTTCGTTGCTTTGATGCCATCAGTCAAGCCTTCGGGCTCGTCGGCTTCGCCTTCGTCGCGAACCTTAATTACTTCGCGTTCCTTGTTATCGCCCGTAATCTCAACAGGGAAATCAATCGTTAAGCCCTTAGCCGTAAGTCCGGTGGGACCAGGATGAGCAGCCCATGCGTCGGTAAATACCATACGCAGACGGCACTTCCCGCGAACGGCATCATCAGGAACCTTGAACGAGAAGGGGATAAGCGGGCTACGACTCCAACCATTCGCATGCAGGGGGCTTCCCGTAACAGAGCCTTCAGGCGTATTCTCCACGCTGTTGCACGTGTTTGCCGTTCCTTGCTCGACGATAAGCTCGTCTGTGGAACCCTCGAAATAACCGTTGCAATTCCAGTCGACATAGGCCTTCATGATGCACCACTGAAGTCCGTCGCTTGAATCGAAATAAACATAGTTGAAGTTGATATTATCTCCCTGCTTCACCTTCAAGATACAATCCTTAATCAGAAAATAGTTCGTGCTGTCGATATTGGCCTTTCCATTCACGTAGTTCAAGTTTGCATTGGTGGCTCCAGTAGTTGTTACAGTGGTCAGATAACGAGTCTTGATTGCCGTCAGATAACCGTTAGCCTGTGGGTCGGTCGTGCTTGTACCATAGGTCGGACCATCGCCCTGATCCTCAGCAGGTACGTTCGAACTGCGTGGAACCTCCACCCAAACGGGTTCGCTATAGGTCTTCAGGTCGGAACTAACCGCACGAACGCCGATGAACGGTTTCGTGTCGGCCTCCATAGGTATGTCTCCCACAAACGATGCCCAACTCCGAACATGACTTACCAAGCTTACGCGACCATCCTCGCCATCTTTGTAGAGGACTTCGAAGTGGTCGATGTTGGCGTCGTCATTAAATACCATACCATAAGCAGCCCTATCTGTGCCGGTGGCGTCAACTTGCCAACTGAGCTTCACGCTTAACTTCTTGGTGGTCTCCTTGCGGACATCGACCAGAAGGTCCTTAACTGCAGCAGGTTGCGTCTTTACGTCGTCGTTCAGTTCCAATTGACCTATCATCACCTTGTAATTGGGGTTCGAGCCCTTGGCACGAAGGCCTACGAAGTCTATCTGGTCGCTCGAGCTGATGCCTGTCAATGGTATGATCTTCTCTTCCCAAGTCTTGCCAGTCGTCGAACCTACGGGGAATTCCTTCCACTCGGAACCTATCTTAATAATAAGGTATAGGTTGGTGGCATTCTCGCCTTCGAGTCCCGTCTTCACAGCCATCTTGGCATAGGGAGTACCCGAGTTTCCGGTCAGCTTCGTGCGGAAGAGGATGATGTCGGCTCCGTTATCGTCCAACTGACCAGACAAGCGAAGGCAGGCACCTCCCATGTAGGCATCATCGATGGTGAATTCGGGTTGAATCTTATTGTTAACGGCCGTCTTACCTGCCTGGTAAACAAGCCAACGATAGGTGGGAACAATATCCTGAGTGGACATGTTATACCACGAGCCAGCCGTCTGCTTTCCTTTATAGTTGTAAACCTCGCCCGCACCCGTGTTGAAGTACGTGTGGAAGGGAAGCTTGCCCTGAATGGCCGAGCGCTCTGGGAAATAGGTGCTAATGCCTCCGAACTTAGACAAGGGAGGAGTCGTACCGTTCCATCCCCACTCGTTGCCCGAATCCTGCATCGTCGGACGCCTTGCCGGATTGCGGTTTCCACCTGAGAACGCACGTTCGTAGAGTGCCTGCAGATTGGCCTGGAACGAAGAGGCGTCAGTGCCCACATTATTGCTCCAGAAGCGGCTGTTCTCATGTTCGCCCCACAGAACCATACCCATATCGTTGTCCTTGAAACGAGTCCAAGAACGGTTCATCGTAACTATCCATGCTCCTGCATATAGGCCATCGGTGGTTCCCATAGCCGTTTGGGCGGCTTTCAACGAAGCAGAGAAGGTGGTTGCAAAGTCGTTGCCCATGTAGTTAAGGAAGGTGTCGGCCGTTCGACCGCTTTCATCACCAAAGATGGAATTAGCATTACGGGACGTCAAGGTTGACTGCGAGGTGTAAAGACCTATGTGGAAGTTGTTGAAGCCCTTTTCTGCCGCCTTCTTGTACAAAGCCTTGTGGAAGCCTACGACATCAGCGTCGCCATAAGAGGAATCCTCCCAGTTGTAGTTGATACCATCGCTTCCGAAGAACAGGAGTATGTTGATGAGGGGTTCGACATACTTGTAAGTCCCATCGCTATTCTTCTCACTGATGAGCTTACTATAGGCCGCGTCGCCGGAGCCGGGAGTCCAACTCTCGAAGAACTTAATGCCGGAGAGAATGTCGGTTCCATTCTGGTGAGCGGCATCAATCCAGCAACCAGGAGCCTGAAAGAGTCCATGATTCCACGAACCAAACATGTGGGTGTAGTTCCACATCGAATAAGTGTCGTCGCCCGTATTCGTGTTGGGATATCCACCTGTTAGCTTGGCTGTTCCCATGGGCGTATTCATCCAGAAGCGACGAGTGTTCTTGATCGAAGGCATCAGTTGGTTAGCCTGATCGTCAATAACTTCGGCTCGACGCACATGAGAGCGCACGAACTCGATGTCGTTCATATCAAAGCCAGCGGCCTCAAACTCAGCCGTTGTTGGATACTGACGACCATCCTGCAAGGCATTGTAGAAGAGCGTCAGCAGATTGCTGTCGTTGAACGGAGAGAACTTGAACACCTCCGTTGCAGCAGAAGGGCTGTATTGTGCGAATGCAGACGTTACACCCAACAGCAATGCAACCATCGAAAGGAATAGTTTTTTCTTCATGACACTGATAATTATAGGTTAGTAATTCTTTATTAATTCCGGGACTCATGATTAGAAATTAGGACCATTGACATCCCACCATAGGCGAGTTGCCTGCTGGTCGGGACCGCCCAAGGCATCGAGACCGCTCTCCTGAATGTCCTTAAGAGAAGCATCATCCGTATTTGGGAAGACACATCGACGAATAATATCGCCTTCTTGCAGACTCCCATCTCCATCATCGGGGTTGAGCACAGGGAACAACTTGGGATAGCCCGTACGGCGAAGGTCGACCCAAGCCTCGAAGCTAATGGGGAAGGCGGCTATGTACTTCTGCGTAATTATCTTCTCAAGCTTGGTCTCTTGGTCGTCACCTTCGTTCCATTTCACTCCAATCTTGGTGACACTAGGTTCATCGTCAACACGGCCTAAGGGATCGTGATAGGTATATTCCTTTGCCTGTTCCAAAGCCATATATTCGGGCATTGCGTCCTCGTAATCCGGAGCACCAATGAGCCTTTCGTCGAGATATCCTCTTTCTATGCCCCGATTGTAGAACTCCTCGGCTGTACCTCCCATGTTCCATCCGCGCAAGGCACCCTCAGCACGCAAGAAATCGACTTCGGACACCTTCATCAAGTAAAGTGGAGCTATGGATATGGCATCGGGAACAAAGGCGCTGTATCCGATCATGGGATTTGTGGCGAAGCCTTGTCCTTGTCCAGGATGGATACCCTCTCGAAGGCCTACGATACGAGTCTCCTTTGGCAGCACCTCGCCCGTCTTTTCGTTGATCAATTGATTACTGTTCTTGGCAAACAGATATTCGGCATAGGGGTGGCCGAGACTCATCAGCAGACTCTCGAAAGAAGCACTCAGGCGATTGTCGCCCCAACCATTCCATATCTGCAACAAGGGATTGGTGAAGCCCAGATTCAGGGGTGCAAAGGAGAATTCATCATCCTCCGTCTCCACTACACCTCCAGCCACAGCCTCTTCTGCCCATTTCTTAGCAGTCGCGGGCTCTATCTTCACAATGTGCATAGCCATGCGCAACTTCAAAGAGTTGGCAAAGCGAATCCACGACTCCATACCTGTGCGACCCGTGAATATGTCTTGCGAAACCATCGTGAAGTCGTCCATCACCTTTTGAACCTTTGCCTTATACCAATCAGGCCTTTGTTCGAAGTAACGCAAGCAATTGACAATGGTGTCGATGTTCGCTTCTATGGTATAATAGATGCTCTTTAGGTCGTTATAGGTAAAGGGATTTCCCGACTTGTTGCTCTTAAAGTCGCCATAGGGGAAAGGCCCATAGATGTCGGCTATCTCCTGCGAACCGAAGTCCAGCAACAATAGATAGATGGCCTTCATCTCGGGAATGGAATCGATGTCGGGATGGTTCAGGATGGGGACAAGCTCGTTCATCGACATCGTGAACATGCTATTAGGACCGGGGTTGAAATCATCGCTTATGTCATAGCTCGATTCCAATGTCCCGTACATGAAATCGTAATGGGGAACCGTGCTATACTGGGCATAGTTGTCGGGACCCAAGGAGAACTGGCGCTGATAGGCGTGTTCGCCAGGCATGCTACCCTCTTTTCCGCCACGCAGGGCATATTGTGAAGTGATGGCCTTACGGAAATAATCGTCAAGGCGAACTATGGCCGAGTCCACTCCCGCCTGATTGGGTTCGTAATAGAGATAGTTTATGGAGTCGGCCGCACCATGCATGACAACGTCTTCCGACTTCTTGTTAGTTGCCTGATAAGTATCTTCAGGGTCGTCAAAATCTAAACATGACGAAAGACCAAAGGTCACAAACGTCAGTGAAAGCGCTATAAAGAATCTATTAGTTTTCATATACATAAGGTGTTTAGAAATTGAGTTTCACGTTAAAGCCATAAGAACGAGTGGAAGGCATATTAAATATTTCGAATCCGCCTAGCCCGTTGCCTGTGGAGAGAGAAATATCGGGATCGACTGGCGCATCCTTGTAGAAGAAGAACAGATTGCGTGCGATGAACGAAAGACCTAGGTTCTTGCCGTTACCCAAAAGGTTGCGGAAGGTGTATCCAATGGAGAACTCACGCAAACGGAAGTTTGTGGCATTGTAAACGTAATTAGGCGAATACTGTTTGCCCTTTGCTCCAACCGTCGTGTACCAATCTTCAACGGCAATCATACGCCCGCTGCCGTCGGGAAGTTCCATTGCAGGCTTGCCGTTAAGCGTAAGTCCGTTGGCCTCAGCACCAAGGCGTGCATCGGCTGTGCGTTGCGAAAGACCGGCTTCGTCCAAGAATGCTTCCGTCAACGAAATTACCTTTCCACCTACGCGACCATTAATAAGGAAGAACAACTGGAAGTTTTTGTAATTGATGGTATTGCTCCATCCCAACTGATACTTCGAGTTCATGTTGCCAATCTTAACTCCGTATATCTTGTTGGCAGCAGTTTCCAACATGGGCTTGCCATTACTATTGAGCTTCAGCGTACCATCTTCATTGCGCTGGAAGTCATTGATGTACATGTCGCCATACGAGCCACCCTCACGGAAACGAACGCGTACCCCAGCCACATCCTTATAGAACAGGGACTCAGAGCCATCCTCGTTGTAGGCGGTCTTCACAATCTTGTTCTTGTTGTAAGAGAAATTAAAGCTTGTCTTCCAACGCCAGTCCTTTCCGAAATGGAAGTTATATCCCACGGTGGCTTCAAAGCCTCTATTGCGAACCTTACCTGTGTTCATGGGGATGGATTGTCCCTTTTGGTTGTATCCGACCATAAACTGGTTTTTCGATACCATATTATAGAAGGTAAGGTCAACACTCAATCGGTCGTCAAGGAACTGCATATCGAGACCCGTCTCAAGGGAAGCCACCTTCTCGGGAATGGGATGCTGATAGTACGACCATTGGTTGGGCAACAAGGCTCCTGTCTGCAGGTTATAGGATGTCGTAAGCATATCCTGAGGATATCCATTACCCACTTCGGCATAACTGAGTCTATATTTAAAGTAGTTCCACCACTCGGGCAGTTTCGCCAGATCGCTTATGATGGCATTGGCTCCAAAACCGAAGTAGCCGAAGCTTGCGGGATTGCCTCGATGCTTGAACTGGCGCATAGTGCGATACCAATCCCGACGATACGAACCGTCAACATATATCTTGTCCTTCCATCCCAATTGTCCGGTAACGACGGTCGCATGATCCCAGTCGGACGTGTAGTTTGTCGTCGTCACTCCTGCATCGCCTGCATTCGTCATGAACATATTTACCATATCTGAGATGTTATCTTTCAAGCCATAGACATAAGTTGCCTGCGGAGCAGTGGTCTGGTTTTCGCCCTTTATCGTATGACCGACCCATCCGGCAGTAACGCTTACTGACCAGTCTTCCTTAAAGGTTTTGTTATAGGAAAGCAGATAATCGGTGTACACCTCACGCGTTTTATTAAACGTCTTCCAATAACGGCCCACATACTCCATAGTGGAGGGGATGAAGGTGGTGGCATAGCGTTTCGACTCGCTATCATAACGGGTGTTGTCAAAGTTATATCTTGCTTGGAACGACAAGCCATCCCATATCTGCAAGGTTGCAGTTGCGCCTCCGAATATTCGTTCATCCTTGTTCACGCCGTTGTTCTGTTTCATGAGCCAATAGGGATTATTGAAATCGCTCTGCAAGTAAGCCCACTCCTGGCGAGGACCGGCCAAGTCGATCTGCTTGACCACATAGTCGTAACCACCTGCGTCGTTGCGCTCGTAGATTTTGCCTGTAGGGCTTGAATGCCATTCGCCATTCTGCACCACATAATGATTGCGATAGTAACCCATGTCGATGTTGCGCGGAGTCATGTATAAGTGATAGATGGGATTCATGACCGTGCCTCCACCTGTGCGGTTCTTCGTTTTCGTCTGGATGTAATTGAGCGAAACATCTATCTTCAACCTGTTTTTGAAGAGATTGTAAGTCTGGCGCAAAGCCGCACTGTTGCGGTTGTAGTTGTTCTCTTGTATGAGTCCGAGTGCGTGCGAATTGGCAATCGAAACATAGTTCTGTATTAATTCCGAACCTCCGCTTACGCTTACGGAATTGTTCGCAGTTACGCCCGTGCGATAGAAGTCGGACACATCATCATTATTATAATTGCGCAGATGAACTTCGTTGGTTGCGCCATCGCGGAAGTATTTGCTATCGGCAGGCACTGTGAACGTTCCAGCAGGAGTGTCCGAAATCTTGCCCCCCCATCCGTTGGCACCAATGGTTTGCGTCAACGGATTCACGGAAGCGCCGTATGTGCCCTGTATCTTAGGCGTCATCAATGGAGTGTCGAAGGTGACATTGCCCGTATAGGCGACCTCGATTCTACCCTGCCGACCCTTCTTGGTCGTAATCATGAGCACACCGTTTGCTGCACGCGTTCCGTACAGAGCCGAGGCGTTTGCGCCCTTCAGCACATTTATGCTCTCGATGTCGTCGGGGTTTATCATCGACAAGGGGTCGGCTCCCTCGGTCAGACCCTGATAAGTAAGGTTCTCGGCCGAAGTTATGCGACCTCGCGTGCCGTTTGTCATAGGCACTCCATCGATTACTATCAGAGGCTCGGATGCGCCCATCATCGACTTGTTGCCACGAAGCATGATCTTCGAGGCACCGCCTGCACCGCCCGCACTTGGGGTAATGACGATACCCGCAACCTTGCCTTCCAGCGAGTTAGCCACATTGGCGTCCTGAACCTTCATAAAGTCGTCGGACGACACCTTTTGGGTCGCATAGGTCAGAGATTTCTCCTTACGCAAGATGCCCATAGCCGTAACGACGACCTCGTTCATGGTGTTGTTCTCTTCCTTCATCTTTACATCGATGACGGAACGCCCATTGACGGGTATCTCCTGAGGGCTGAAGCCCACGAAACTAACCACCAGAACGTCGTTCCTCCTAATGCCGGTAAGCGAGTAACGCCCGTCGATGTCGCAACTGGAAAGTTTGTTATCGACACCCTTCACGCGAACGATTGCACCCGTCAGTGGCTCGCCAAGGTCGTCAGATACCACACCCCTGACGGCGTGCTCTTGTGCCATCGCAGGACAGATGCCGAACACCAACAATGCTACCGACAGGACTACCCTAACGAATAGCGATGATTCAATGCTTTTCATCATGATTAAATGTTTTTGCATAGTATTACTGGGCAAATCTACAAAAAATTGTTTTACCAAACAAGTATTAATAAGGTAAAAGCACACTTTTGCCTGGAAACTTTCAAAGAAAGGTGTGAGGGAATGAAGGCTTAGGCCTTCAACATGAAAACCATAAGTCTTATACAAGAGGACCTAAGGCCTTCCGTCCGAACGCCTTAGGCCTTATTTTTTTGCACCTTAGGTTCGATGAGGTTCGAACCTGCATTCGACAGACCTCGAACCTATGTTCGATGCGTCTCGTACCTATATTCGATGCGCCTCGAGCCTATGTTCGATGAAGCTCGAGCCTAGGTTCGTTTTACCATAGACTTAAGCCTCATCAATTGTCAATCTACCAGGACGGCAGTTCCGCTGGTTGCAACCATCAGCATGGAATTGGTTTCGCCTATGGTCTCATAGTCGATGTCGATGCCTACAACGGCATTGGCACCTAACTCGCGAGCGCGCTCCATCATCTCCTTCATTGAGGTGTCCTTCGCCTTGCGAAGCACCTTCTCGTAACTGCCCGAGCGTCCGCCAACGATGTCGCGGATACCTGCGAAGAAATCCTTTACGAAGTTAGCACCAATAATGGTTTCGCCCGTCACCACACCCTTATATTCGCGGATGGTGTGACCTTCAATCTGTGGGGTTGTTGTCAGTATCATGTCCTTTATTGTTATAATCTCTTTGGGTAAGCAATAACTATTTATGCCGTCGGCAAATTACTTATCAAGGTCGATGCAACCGCACCAACCGCCATTGCGAGCCATGTGGATGGAAAGCGTGGTGTTCTTCCCCACCTCGCTCTCTTGCCACAAATAGTCCATCGCGATTATGTTCGCATTGATGCCATCGGCAAAGTTGGTCATGGGGTATTTCTTGCCTGCGGGCAGGAAGTCGAGTTTAAGTTGGAGGTCGCGTTCAGTACTATTGGTAATGCCACCTATGTACCACTTGTTGCCCTTCCTTTTTGCGGTTACACAGTACTGGCCAGCTTCGGCGGCAAGAACGCGAGTCTCGTCCCAGTTGACAGGAACACTGGTGAGGAAGTCGCGGCAGTCGGGCCACTGATCATAGCGCGAGGGATTGTCCATGAGCATCTGCAGATTGCTCTCGAAAAGCACGAACACTGCCATATTGAATGCCTTTGTGCCAACACCCGAACAGATGGGACGATTGCCATGATGGCGTTCGGGCTGGTAACAGAGCATAGATCCGGGCGTATAGTCCATTGGTCCCACAGCGTTGCGAATGAAGGGCAACCAGACGCTGTTATCAGGTCGGCACGAGCCGTTGAACTCCATTCCGCGCACGCCTTCGTAGGTAAGCACATTGGGATACTTATAGTCAAGTCCGCTCGGATGGAAAGCTCCATGAAAATCAACAAAGATGTGATGCTTCGCGGCTTCTTTCGCGACGCGTTCGTAGAAATTGACCATCCACTGGTCCTGGCGATCCATGAAGTCAATCTTCACGCCTTTGATGCCCCACTCCTCGAATTTCTCGAAGAGGTTCATATGGTGTTCGACGGTGAGCCAAGGCAACCATACGATGATGCCCACGCCCTTGCTCTTGCCATAGGCAATAAGTTCGGGCAGATGCACTTCGGGGTTCGTCTGGAAGGGGTCGCGGGTGTCAAGAGCCCAGCCTTCGTCCATAAGCATATATCCTACACCATTGCGAGCGGCAAAGTCAACGAAATACTTGTAAGTGTCAAGGTTTATGCCCGACTTGAAAGTCACATCCGGACCATAGGGAATGCCATTGAGCCAGTCCCAGCAAGTCTGCCCGACCTTAATCCAATCCGTATTGCCTATGACATTGGCAGGAGCAAGGCGCACGGGCATTGCGTTCTCAGGCAACTGGGTATCGCTCTGTGTGATAAGCATATACCGCCATGGGAAAGTGCGTGTGCCTGCGGTCTTGGCAATGTAGTCGGCTTCCTTAAGGATCTTCTGACTGCGATCGCCACTATCCTCATACTCAAGTGGGGTCTTGGGCTGAATAATAGAGAAGGCATTGTCGCCATTGGACTTGAGGAATGTGCCGGGATAATCAAAGAGGTCGAACTCAGATATGAGCACCTTTTGACTCTCGCCCATGACGAGGATAGGAAGTTCGCTCATCTTGTCACTGCTCTTCCACTCGTTGCTCGGCACTACGGAATAATTCTCCTCACAACTTGTCTTAAAGCCGTTGGGCTGTTGCAGCACGAGCCTGGAAGGAGTGGCAAGTTGCCATGTGCCGTCCTCGCTCATCACCTCGATATCGCCTGCAATGGCCGTTATGAAACGGTATGCCACACCATCATCATAGACTCGCCATTCCACCTTATAGTTACCACCCATCGTGAGAGTGAGCAAGGTGTAATTGTTCTTCACATTCTTGGACTTGAGGGGATGGATGGGTGTGATGGTTTCATTGAAGGTTGTCACCTTCTTACCCTTAAGAACAGGCTTCTCTCCAAGAGTGCGGTCCCTGAGGGTCATGCCGATGTGGCACTTCTCGAAAAGCTTTTCACCATGACTCTCAACATCGTAGTAGATGCGGTCAGAAATCGTTACCGTCACTTTTGTCTGTCCGTCCGGACTACTCGCGCTTACTTTCTTCTGCGCGCTGGCAATAGTTCCCACTAGAAGCAATACTGCCACGAAATACAACTTTCTCATATTTATACTCCTCTTTCTGCCCAATCGCCTCTGTCCAAATTTCTATATCCGATGGCTTCAGCGATATGATGGCTTTGAACGTTCTCTGAATTATCTAAGTCTGCAATCGTTCTTGCAACCTTCAGGATGCGGCTGTAGGCACGTGCAGACAACTTTAGTCTCTCCATTGCCATACGCAACATATTCATGGATGCTTCATCAGGTTCAGCAAACTGATGAAGCATTCGCTCTGTCATTTGAGCATTGCAATGAATGCCCTTGAAATCCTTGAAACGAACCTCCTGTATTTGTCTTGCCTTAATAACTCTTTCCCGTATCTTTTCGCTCGGTTCTCCAGGCTTCATTGTACTTAACTCAGAGAAGGGAACCCCGCAAATCTCGCATTGAATGTCTATCCTATCGAGTAAAGGTCCCGATATCTTACTCATGTATTGCTGAATGCGACCAGGAGTACAAGTGCAATGATGCGTTGGGTCTCCATAATAACCGCATGGACAAGGATTCATCGATGCCACGAACATGAATGATGCGGGATACGTAATTGAATATTTGGCACGGGAAACATTAATGATTCTATCCTCGAGTGGTTGACGAAGCACTTCGAGTACAGCACGCGAAAATTCCGGTAATTCATCGAGGAAAAGTACCCCATTATGGGCGAGACTAATTTCCCCTGGTTGCGGATTTTGTCCTCCACCAACAAGAGCCACCTGCGATATGGTATGGTGCGGACTGCGGAAGGGACGCTGGGCTATGAGCGAGGCATCGCGTCCAAGTTTGCCTGCCACTGAATGTATTTGTGTCGTTTCCAGACTTTCACTAAGAGATAAAGGGGGCAAAATCGTAGGCAAACGCTTGGCTATCATCGACTTTCCACTGCCTGGCGGGCCTATCATAATCAGGTTGTGTCCGCCTGAAGCAGCTACTTCCATAGCACGCTTCACGGCTTCTTGACCTTTGACATCCGCAAAGTCGAGTTCATAGTTATTCTGTCGTTGGTAGAACTCTGCCCGTGTATCGACTTCAGTAGGCGAAATGGCTGTTGTGGAATTATTGAGCAAATCCATCACCTCTTGAATGTTACGAGCGCCATAGACCTTGAGCCGATTAACTACAGCTGCTTCCCGAGCATTTTGCTGAGGAACTATAAGTCCTTCGAATCCTTTTTTTCGAGCCATAATGGCAATGGGCAATGCACCGCGAATGGGTAAAAGAGAACCGTCCAAACTAAGTTCACCCACCATCATATAGTGAGGCAAAAGGTCATGGTCGATTTCATCAGCCGTAGCCATTATACCGATGGCAATAGGCAGGTCGTAGGCAGAACCTTCCTTCTTAAGGTCGGCAGGAGTCAGGTTCACGGTGATGCTTTGTGTAGGAAAGCGATAACCACTGTTCTTAATAGCGGCTACTATGCGCTGATAGCTTTCCTTTACTGCATTGTCGGGCAGTCCTACAAGGAAGAAATGTATGCCTCTCGAAGCATTCACTTCTGCTGTTACAGGTATGGCCTCCAGTCCCTGTACTGCTGCCGTATTAATCTTAACAAGCATTATTGTTTTCCTAATATTATATTGACAAGTGCCGTCACATCGGCAATGGAGATACTTTCATCCCCATTGACATCGGCAGCATCGTGGTTGTACTGATAAGGTTGTGTATTGTCCTTTCCCAGTATAATATTGACAAGTGCCGTAACATCGGCAATACTTACCTGTCCATCGTCATTCACATCGCCTATAACAGATACTCTCTCCAGCATCCACTTAGACGCTGCAGCATCACTATACCAACCGACAACATTATGATTGGCATCCTCATGGAAGAATAATTGATGATAATAATTGTCTATTACACAATATCCAGGTTCCAAAGAACTAAACACAATAGTATTACCCTCATCCTCTGATACTTCGACTGGTTGAGAATATGCGGGAGGAAATATCTGTACATTCTTGCCTGCTACTGAGATCTTAAAATTAGGATACTCTCCAGTAAATATAAACGTGGAGACAGAAGCATCTGGGTCAATTGATGTCTTTAGGACATCATTCTCGCAATAGATGTAAGTAGGAGTTCCATTATCCCGCGATCCACTACTTTTAATGCGATATTTACCTGCTGAAGGATATATAACACTACCCTCTATTGCTTCCTTAATGGCTTTATATTGTGCTTCGGTAGCATTTACACTATAGTCTTCGTATCGTGTCTGCCATTCATTCTTTACTGACAAAGGAATGGTGAAATATGTATCATAAATATCAGTAGAGAAGAATGGGCCACAGTCTTTTATAACATGTTCTGCCCAATTATCGGGAATCTCTTCTACGGTAAATGTAGAGCCTTTATCGGCACCGCTCCAAAAAGCCAGATTGGCATTGCTACGCTGATTTAAAGCATAATTACCACTTGTTGTATATAGATAGAAACCATTGGTTAGATGGGAACTAACCTTAGGAATCCACAACTCGTTAGCCCCACTGCTTTGTAATGTGGCATATGTTGAGCCACCATCGCCCGTAGGTTCATCGTAAACCAGTTTTAAGTTACTTCCTGCAGCTTTATTTATAATAGTCAAACCAGTATATGGATTTCCTATAAATGCCCAACGTTGTGTATCATCAACACTTCCTGTTGTGGGTAATGTCACATTGGGTGTCACATTGCCGACATAGGTGGGATAAGTTTCATCCTTCAACTTCAAAATGTACCATATAGCATTTGCATAATCTGTGGATAACTTGAACGGACCATTCCACGTGGCAGTAATATTGACTACTTTTGAAGAAGCCGTTATGCTTTCCACATCATAGCTGTAACTCATCAAACCATTATCCCACCCACTCATGTCAGAGATGTTGGGTGTAGAACCAATTTCCTTAACTATAACTCCTGTTTTAATGGTCTCTCCATTATAGACCAAATTATAAGTTACCTCAACCGTATTGCTTAATAGTGCCATAGCATACGAGGGATCGAAATCAACAGCCTCAATAATAGCATTGCTATTACCCTCGTCAATAGTATTCCAATCATTAACTACGACATTTCCTTCGCTATTTATATTAACAATGTGCGTGTCATCAAAACTAAAAAGCCAAGGATAATTATCATTGTTGGTTGGCGAAATGGATATCTTCTGAGGCGTTTCACTAAACTTCCCTGTATTTGTAAGGAATTGTTGAGCCGTTATGCTATATAAATAATAGCTATCGTTATACTTAATGATTGCATACTGAGATTCCAACATTGTAGGTTCAAACATTACTGTGGTTCCTAAAGAATACTCCATAGCCTCTTCCACTTCGTTAACAGCAGTCTTCCAGGTACGACGGGCATTTGTAATAAGATAAGCCTTATTATTGCTCAAGTTTGTCAAATCGGTTATACCTGGTAGAAAATCTGAGGTATCCCAAATGGTGAATGTGGAACCTCGATCCTTGCCTCCTGTCCAATATGCCATATTGTTGTAACTTCGCCAATTAAAAGCATAGCCATCCGAGTTACTTATAAAAAATCCATCCTTATGGTATGGACTGGGTGTGACGAACCAGTTTGAGAAGGTTCCACTTACTGACATCGTAGCATAGGTGTTGCCTCCTGTATTATCATCATTTTCTGGGCTTTCACTTACTAATTTTAGGCCACTACCAGCCACCTTGTTCACAATAGTCAATCCTGTGTATGGATTTCCTATAAACGCCCATTTTGTGGCATCGGTATCGGCATTTGTACTAGGCATAATAATGTTGGGGTCTTTTTCACTATCATATGTAGCATAACCCACAATTCCCCATTCGTCAGCACGTTGACGTAATTTATACCAACTGGCTCCATCGTAATTTGTAGAAATGCTAAACGGACCATTCCACGTGGCTGTTACATTTACGGTAGTAGTGCTCGAAGTTGTAGTAGTAGGCGAGTAAGTAAAATCCATCCAATCGCCAAAGTTGCCCAGTTCCTTCAATTCATTCGGCATATTTGCCTCCGTGCTACTGTTAGGGATAACCATTACATTCTCCACCCTTTCCACTTCTGTTCCTTCATACTTAAGAATGTAGGTTATCGACTTAGCACCCGTAGATGGGACGGCAACATCGTTTCCATCACCTTGGGCTGCCACCATTCTATAAGTTCCATTTGCCAACCCAGTGACAACATCGCTTTTGACATTAAACGTCTTTGTGTTAGAGATAGCCACCAGATTGCCATTATTGTCATAAATCTTGAAACCAACTGCCCCAGCGCCATCACCACTTATAGTCACTTTTGTGCCACTTGTAGTATACTTGTACGTTCCAGTCACGCTTTCGCCATACGTCGCATAATATCCCGTTTCGCCAAAGCTACTTACCGAAGCATTATTGTAGGTGGGCAAGGTAGAACCAGTACAACGATCCTCAAGGAACATGATATTGCTAGCCTTTTTCGTATATAGTTGCATGGCCGATCGAACACTGTTGACCATACTCTCGGTGACCTTCACATAAGTATTGTTGTAATCAGGGAAATAATAAATGTGTGAGTCTGGAATATCATTACTATTTGACACCGTGGGTTCCGTCTCCCAGAATCCCCATGCATCGAAGTATTCCGACAGGTCGGTTTGCGTAATTTCTGCAGCATATTTGGCTATCAGGAGATAATCCTGTGTGGCATTGGCAGGATTACTAGAGTCCGTACTCTTTCTAAGGCCATTGGCACGCAACTTGTCATAAAGGGCTGTCATAAAGGAGAAACCCGTATTACCTCCATCGGGTTGATAATTACCCATATAATCGAAGTATAACCAAAGTTGGAAGATGAGTTTATTGGAAATCCATACATCATCATATGTACCCGTCTGGGTACGCATACCACCATAGTCAATCCATGAATACCCATTGTTGAAACGCGAAATCATAGCTTTCACTCCATCACCTCGACTAGAACGTGTAGTCGCAAACAACTGTTGTCCCACGGGATCGGTTGTAGTGAGGAAATTGACACACTGTACTAACGAATTATTCGACGATTCCGTCTGTCCCGAGAGGTTAATAGGACCTTGGTGGCCATGTCCCAATTCATGCTCAATTACCCAAATATGACCTCCGTCTTTTCCTACATTCGTGAGATTATTGTAGTTGAAGATACCGTCGTAGTATATTCCAGGCTGAGCATAACCATAGTTATTTGCCCAATGTGGATTCCCCTCAGAAACATCATAGTTGTTGGCCATCATCTTGTATTGTCCTGTCGTCTTCCATTGATCGCAACCAGCAAGGCTCTGCAGTTTATCAAATATAAAGTCAAAGATATTCATGATGCCCTCGACATTCTGTGTGCCACTGGGATTCACCACTCGTTCGCGATAGGTATTCAACATGTTTGAATTACCCTTCACATGAAGATAAGTATTGGTGAACATATTCGTCTTCAACCATTCCCAGTCGCTATTCGTGTGTCCGTGCCCACGCATGTCGAAGCATCCATTGCAGGTTCCACCTTCGATGTGAACCTTAATGTCGGGATAATCGTTACAAGACTTCGACGTGTTGTTCAGCAAGTAAGAGATGAACAATTCGCACTCGTAAGGCACATAGATGGCATTGTAACCTTTCTGTATCGTAAAGGCATCACCCGAGCAGTCAACTCCTACCACACACTCCACTTGCAACGAGGCATCACTGTCTGCCACGTCGTTATCGACAAACAGACATACGATGTCTCCCGCATTGGCTCGTATGCCGGTGGGGTGGAACAAGTGAGCAAAGGGCCCTGTTCCCGTTTTCGATGCCCACTGATAAGAGTTTGAGAATATTTCATACGAGTGTATGCGAAAGTCCTTGGCATATGTGTTCCATGTGGCATCCTTACTGCTGTCCCATGTATTATTCTTCACACTAACGGCCATATCCTGCAGGGCTGTCGGTAAACTGCTCATTGCCGAACGCAGTTGAGCATCTGTCATCGAAACATAGTTGTTCTTCAGGGTTGTGCAGGCGTTATCCGTAAAGAAATTCGCAAGGGCTGTTGTGTGATTGGTTGCAGTAAGCGATTGTATCTCAGCAATCTCTGCCAGTTGTGCACTTGTAAGTTCCACTTCTTCCAATCGCCAATACGAGGCCTCTGCAGTATAATTCCACGCCACCACCATATTGTTTTGTGAGGCAGAGGTATGCAATCCGTATGAATTGCTACTATTTTTGAATGAGAACCAAATATCCCCACTTACCGTTTTCATCGATGATGTGAAATTGCAGGCCGTTGAACCCATTGTCCATTGCCCACTTTGCTGGGTATTGGGTTGAATGTAGTTACCCGTCAAAACATTCTTGAATGTATAATAGTCGCCCGAAGCCGTGATTTGCCACAACTGGGAATACGAATCATTGTCAGCATTCACACTGCAAACCCCTGAACCTAACTGGCTCATATTCATTGTCGTATAGTAGCTGTGCAGACGATAGTATTTACCACTGACGATATTCAAAGCATACTCCTGATTCGCATCAAGGTAAACGGTGATATAGGCGGCATAAAGAGTATTTCCTCCATTTTGCGTCTGAATGGTAAAGCTTGTAGAACTGGCATCTAATCCCGAGACATTCAGGAACTGGAATTGTCCATTATTATATCCCAAAGAATTAAAGGTAACTGAAGTTCCGTCTGCTGCTGTCAGTACATGCTTATTACTTGACGTATTGGCCGATGCCCCGATGCTGTAGCCTTTAATGGTGTGGCCTGTGGGTGCTGTCAGGGTAATGGTATGGGCGTTGGTGTCTGAGGTTGTAAAACTTAGGCAATTACCATAATTTGCATTTACATAACTCGAGCCTAAAGTGACACCCGATGCCGTAAGCTTTACTCCAGCCATTCCTGAGGCTGCATTGGTGGTAAACGTGTTTCCACTGATACTGCCATAAGTAGTTGGCAGGTTTGAAAAATCTGCAATTGTTACATTGGTTGCAACAAGGCTGCTCAGAAGAGCAAACAAAGTTAGCAGGGAAAGAGATATTCTCTTCATAGTGCTTTAAGTATTAGATGTTTTAATTTAATTATGTTTCTTTATCGTTTATCCTGTATCTTCTGCATCGTGGGACTTATGTCACGATTATAGTCGCTACCCATGGCTATGATGGTTCCCTTGGGATTGAGCAGTATCATATACGGAATGTTGCGGATACCCAACTTCGACAGCAAGGGACCACCCCATCCCTGATAATCGCAATAGGTTCGCCATCGCAGGGAGTCCTCATAATAGTCGTTCATAGGCCTCTCTGCACGTTGCATGTCGAGTGAATAGGTAAAGGCTGTCAGGCTATCGGGATGTTCTCGCAAGGCCAGTCGGGTGTTGTAGTTGACTACATTTGAACCATGCTTCCATTCGGCCCAGAAACTGATGAGCAGATAGTGTCCAGGCTTCTGTTTGATGATGTTGGACTGGGGCATCTTCTTACCGATAGCCAAAGGACTTTTGCCCCTGTGTGCCTCGTCTCTAACAAGGCTGTCGGCACCTTCCACCTTGACTTGCGACAGACTCAAAGCATCGCCTTCAATGCGAATGTCGGAACCCGATCGAGCCATGAACGAAAGGGTAGTAAAGTTGGGATAAATAATGACGTAGGTGTGTGGTTCGCCATCCTCCGGACGCGTCTCATAGTCGAAGCTTCCCTTTACGATGTGCAGGGTGTCGATACTCATAATCCCACCATCGGGACTATAGAGCAAAAGGTCGGCTTGAGGAAGATTTTCAAACTCTCCCCTAATGCGCAGCCTTCCTTTCTGAGGACCGCAGGAGGCAAGGAGAAGAAAGATAAAAACACAGACCCACCCTCGACCCCTTCCTGCGAAGAAGGGGGTGAAGATGGGCCTGTTATTTTTTTTCATGGTGAGGGGTCGGCTATTATTTCAGCAGACTTGCAATCGTGCTTGCGTAAGAGGCAAATTCCAAGTCGTCTTTAGCACGAGCCTTCAGGGAAGCATCCTTTTCGAAGGCCTGTCGCAGGCTGTTAACCAAGGTGGAGGTGTCGCCAGTGCGAGCAGCAAGAACTGCTTGCAGATAAGCCGTTGTGGCATCGGCATTCTTCACGTTGGCCAGCGTCTGGCGAGCCGAAGCATAGTCCTGACTGAGCAGTTGGGCCAGAGCGGCAGTGTTGGTCTTTACACCCATCAGGTTCTGGGCAGCCTGCTGATAGTTGCCCTTAGCAAGATTGTACGAACCCATGACCTCGTTGTAGGTGTTTGCTCCGAAGCCCTGTGCCAGGTAGTTCTCGGCCTGCTGCAGATTGCCTTCACGCAAAGCCATCAGTGCAAGGTTGGTGTTCACCTCAGCGGCCTTCGCATTCACGTTCTTAGCCTGTTGCAGATAGCTTGTAGCCTGCTGGTATTCGCCTTCGTTGTAAGCCAACAGAGCCAGATTGTTCAAAGCGCGGTAGTCGTTGGGGAAAAGGCGTTGGATGGTCTGGTTCCACTGCTTTTGCTGTGCAGGATCGTCCACCAGCACATTGGCTCCATATACCAGTTCCTCTACACTCAGTTTCGAGGGGTCTTGCTTATACTGAGCCAGAATCTCCTCATCACTTCTACCGATGATTTCGTAATTAACGATGAGGCGTGCGCGTCTCAGTTCGGGCAGGATACCATCCTTGATATCGGTGTAGATGTGGCTCATGTTGCGGATTTGCTGCTCACGCTCTTCGGGGTCGTCATACATCGACAGAACGGAGAGGATGATTTGCTTGTCCTGCAGGTTGCTCTGCTTCACCAGTTCCTGGAAGCCGTCCCAGTCCTCAGCCGTGTAGCGGGTGTCGATGTTAGCATCCATCTTTATCTTCTTCAACTCCTTCTTCAGATAGTCAGCACTCACGTTCTGACGGCGTTCGGCCAGACGTTCGTTGACCAGATAGCTACCATCGGGCGAGGCGTACGCACTGACTTCGATGGCCTCCAATGCACGTCCTTCGGCATCGTCGTTGATTTCCTTCAAGACACGAGCCAAATCCCTGATGCCCACACTCTGCAGTTCACTCGTACGCAGGTTAGCCTGTCCGATGAGGAACTTGATGTTGGCCTCTTGCTTCTGCTGGATAATGCGCTGGAACTGGTCGGGGGCCAAGGCTGCACCGCTCTTGTCGAGGCAACGACCCAGCAAATCCTCCGTAGCCAGTATGCCATAACCTATCTTCACGTCGGGCATCTTCACGGCCTTCTTACCCTTTCGTGCGTCGAAAGTCATATAAAGGTCGCTCTTCAGCATATCGGGAGTATAACGGAAATTGGCACGCATATTATGCATTCCGCCCTGCTTGTAGTTGACGGTCGTACCGTTGCCTTCTACCTTTTCGCCCTGGAAGGTCACACTCTGTGCACCAGCCTCGCCACCCTGATAGCGAAGCACGGGAGTCATGGTCACCTGAGCCTTCTTCTTCATGAACTTCTGAGGGAAGGTCACGGTTACCTGGGTGGGCACCTCTCCACCCTGTTCCACGAGGGGTGTGGGAGTTACTTTAAAGTCCTTAGAGGTCAGATTACCCAGTTTCGAGCAACCCGTCAGCACGAGCGCTGCACTCATAACAAAGAAAAGAGTCTTTTTCATTTCTGTATAAAAGTTTTACGTTATTTTTAATTCGCGCACAAAGATACGATTTAGTGAGCGAAATACAAAATGATTCATCATATTTATTTCCAAGCGAGAGAATCTTCGAACCTCGCCAGAGACTCAAAGATACGAATTCTTCTCGTAACTACGCCTATCATTGTCCGTTAAGAATATAAAAACATGCTATCTGCGCCTTTCTCTTCCATATTCTTCACTACTCTTTCCTCCCCCGCATGCTCGATGCATATCGAACGCTTATTCGAAGCGCCTCGAACAATTGTTCGTTTGCAATCGAACCTATGTTCAATAATCCATAGACAAGCAACCGATTTAGGAAAAGACTCTATTCTGGCGCTGACCAAAACTTCCGGACGGGATTACTTATAGACTAACGTCATCATGCGCTCGGGAACAAAACAATCCTGAGCAATATCCCAAAGCTGGGCAGAGGTAAGGCTGTCGATGTTGTCACAAAGTTGCTGTAGCGTCTGTGTCTGGCCGAGATGCAAGAGGCGACGTCCCATGCCAATGGCCACATTCTCGCCGTTTTCCCACGACAAAGCCACTTGTCCCTTTAGCTGTCGCTTTGCCGCCTCCAACTGACTGGACGAGAGAGGAGCATCGCATAGGCGAGTGAGCTCCTGCCGAACCAAACGCAAACAGCGTTCCACATCCTTGTGGTCGCAACCGAAATAGGTTGTCCACAAACCCGTATCGGTATAACTTGCCATACTACTCTCAACGGTATAGACCAATCCACGACGCTCGCGAAGACTTATATTCAAGCGAGAATTCATGCCTGGACCACCCAAAATGTTGTTGAGTAAGGACAGACCCAAACGCCGTTCGTCGGCCAAAGAATAAGCTTTGCACCCAATGATGACATGCGACTGGTGGGTGTGCTTCTCGCATTGAACATTAAGCGTTGAACTTTGAACTTTAGGTGCTGTTCTGATGCCTGAAAGACCCTTGTCACGTTCCTCGTGGCACATACGAAGAGCCATACGTTCGACCTGCTTGATATCAATGTTTCCCAAGACAAAGAGTACCATACGAGAGGGATGGTAGAGCCTACGGGTAAAGCATTGCAAGTCTTCAGTACAATACTGGCGCAGGCGTTCGGCATTGCCCAGGATGTTGCGCCCAAGGGGATGATTGGGGAAGAAGAGTTGGTCGAAATCGTCATAGATGAGTTCCGAAGGAGAATCGTTGTAGCTCTCTATCTCATCGATTACAACCTCCACCTCGCGTTCGAGTTCGCGCTGGGGATAGGTGCTGTGAAGCGTGATGTCGAAAAGCAGGTCGAGTGCACGAGCAAGGTGTTGCCGTAGGGTGGCGCAGTAATAGACCGTGTGTTCCTTGCCTGTATAGGCATTCAAGTCGCCTCCAACAGCCTCCATGCGGTTGATGATGTGCCACGAACGTCGGCGTTGTGTGCCTTTGAACGACATATGCTCGATCAGATGGGCCATGCCCGACTCGCCATCAAGCTGGTCTCGAGTACCAGCATCAACAGCCAAACCGCAATAGACTACCTGACTTGGGCGTTGATAGACTACAATTCGTAGTCCGTTATCTAAAGTTGTAGTATTTATCATAAGTAGAATATGCTTTCAGGTCCCATATTGAAGAGCAAGTCGACAATACTAAGGTCAGGCATGAAACCATGACGGTCGGAGAAGAGTTGATAATAGGAAGACCCTCTCCTTGTCTCTTCCTTAGAAGGTAAGGAACCTATGTCTATCAGTTCGCACACTTTTTCCTGCAACACTTGGTTGAAATCTATCAGGAATTCGTACCTATTCTCATAAAAAGGAGCGAATTCATCGGCATAAAATTCAAAAAAGGGTGTGCGTCCATAACTACTTTGTAAGGCATTCCAATGCAGATGACGCCAATTGCCGTGATCACTGATGCGAATGTCGCGCATGGGAGTGTGATAGGGCACAAACTTAACCACAGGAACAGTAAGAGCCAAAGGACCATTTGGTGAGGCTATGTAACACCGATTCCTGAGTGTCTGCTTGCGATAGGCCTCATCCGTGTCAATGCTGTATTCATCGCACTGTGCCAATCGGGCATAGTACGAAATGGGAGCAAGATAATAGGAAGGGAGTACAAGCATTACTTGATGTTCTTCACCCAACGGAACAAGCGGTTCCAGCGAATGCCACCATCGAAGAGGCTGTAATCCTTGTTGCGAGACATCCAAATCATGACAGGCTTTCCCACGATGTGGTCTTCAGGCACAAAGCCCCAGAAACGCGAGTCGGCAGAATTGTGGCGATTGTCGCCCTGCATCCAGTAGTAGTCCATCTTGAACGTATAGGAATTAGCCTTCTCGCCATTGATGAGGATGTCGCCTTGCTCAGTAACCTCCAAGGTGTTGCCTTCATAGACTCGGATGCAACGCTCATAGACGGGCAGATTGTCGAGATTCAGGGTTATCGATGCACCCTTGGCAGGAATCCAAATGGGACCATAGTTATCCACCGTCCAGCCCTTGTGACCATTCAGGGGATAGATGACATCGGTTTCCGTAGGCTTATTTATCTTGAGGCTATCCACCAAGTCAGGACGAGCCTCCATTGCCTCCTTCATCTTCTGCGTCAAAGGGCAAATGCCTGTCTGATACAAATCGCGCAAGTCGCTGAACGAGAGGTCAATCTCACGAATGAAATCGTCTGGCAGACGTCCACTCAAGGACACTTGATAGTTGTATTGAACATTGTCGGGTTCCTTGTTTGCAACACCATCGAGATAGATGATGCGATCCTTGATTTGCAGTGTCTGACCGGGCAGTCCCACACAACGCTTCACGTAATTCTCACGGCGGTCAACAGGACGCCAACCCACCAGACCAAACTCCTGCGGATTGTCCTTGATGTAGTTGCTACCCATTGCATAGTACTGGTCGTAAAGCTTTCGAAGAGAGTGCGCATCGCCACTATCCGAAGGAAGAGAACCGAAGTTCTGCTGATAGATCTGCTTGCCATAGACATAGCATAGCATATAATAGTCAGCCGCCTGATAACGGGGAGATAGTGCCACGCTATCGCCTGCAGGATAGTTGAAGACAACAATGTCATTTAGTTGCACGGGGTTGGGCGACACGCGCTTATATTTCCACTGAGGCCAAGAAATGTAACTTTGAATGCCTCCGATAGGCAAGGTGTGCTGGCACAAAGGCATAGAAAGTGGAGTCATTGGAGCACGAGGTCCATAAGCCGTTTTCGACACATAGAGATAGTCGCCCACAAGCAGGCTCTTCTCTAAACTGCTCGATGGAATGGTATAGTTTTGAAAGAAATAGATGTTGACAAAATAGACGGCAACCAAGGCAAAAACAATAGCATCGACCCAACTCATAATCGTGCGAGTGACGGGGTTCTCAAGCTCTTTCCACCATCCCCACTTAATCTTACGAGTAATATAGGCGTCGAAGAGAAGGGGCACAGAAAGATAACCCCACCAAGGTGCCTTAATCCATAAAAGGAAGAGGATGAGCAGACCGCAGTACACAATACACTGAACCCAATCCTTCCAGGTTAGTTTCTTTTCTTCTTTCTTTTTCATATTTTCTATATTTCCTAGATGTTCTAGAAATGCTAGATTTTCTAGATTATTTAAAAGTTAAACAAATCGCTCATCGTTAGCAAACCCGTATGCTTGGCCGTGTACTCAGCAGCAAGCACTGCACCTAAGGCAAAGCCCTTACGGCTATGGGCAGAATGGGTTATGCTTATCTCGTCGGCCTCCGAATCCCAAGTAATGGTGTGAATGCCTGGCACTTCATCACGACGGATGCTATCGATGCGAAGGCAATCGGCAGGTACTTCTGCAGTTCCCTCCACTGTTCCATCGGGCTGAGTCAGCAATCCAAACTTCCAATTGCTCAGTCTGTCCACCTCTGCCACCAATTCCTCGCCAAGCGTGATGGCAGTGCCACTGGGATGGTCGAGTTTGTGGATATGGTGTACTTCCTCCATCGTGGGACGATACGAATCGAACTGGTTCATAATGCGAGCCAGATAGCGATTGACAGCACGAAAGATGGTCACACCCAAACTGAAATTGGAACTCCAGAACAGGGTCTGCCCTTCCTCGACACACATTCGACGCACATCATCGCCATGTTCGGCAAGCCAACCCGTACTTCCACTGACAACTTTCACATGATGGCGGAAAGCACGAAGATAATTGTCATAAGCCACATGAGGGGCTGTAAACTCAATCGCAACATCGGCACTTTGAAACTGAGGACTGTCGAAATCCTGCTGATTATCAATGTCAATAATGCAAACAATCTCATGACCACGGCTAAGGGCAATCTCTTCTATCATTTTACCCATTTTGCCGTATCCAATTAAGGCTATTTTCATTCTTTATAGATAAAAATTTCTGCAAAGATAGGGATTATCGGTGAAAAAGCGTACTTTTGTTAGGTGTTTTTAAGAAAAGCACACTTTTGTTAGGATAATTTAAGAGAAAAGACGGTGGAGAAGTTGTTGCATTACGTTTGGAAGCATAAGATGTTGCCCCTGCGTGCTTTGTTGACAAGTGACGGTGAGGAAGTGGAAATCATAGACCCAGGGTTGTCGAATCCCAATGCTGGTCCTGACTTCTTCAATGCAAAGATTCGCATTGGCGAAACCATGTGGGCAGGAAATGTGGAAATACACCTGCGTTCGAGCGACTGGTACCGTCACGGCCATGATACCGACGAGGCTTACGACAACGTCATTCTGCATGTGGCTTCAGTCCTTGACGAGGAAGTGACCACGTGCTCAGGCAAACGTCTTCCACAATTGCAACTGGACATTCCTGCCGACTTGCATTTGCGTTACGAAACCTTGCAAAAGACAGAAGACTATCCTCGTTGCCATCGCATCATTCCTTCCATCGACATCTTTAAGGTTCACTCGTGGCTCGACACCCTTGTAGTGGAACGACTCGAAGAACGACGCAAGCAAGTGGAAAAGCGATTGCAGAAGACCAATGGCAATTGGGAATGGACACTTTTCATCACGCTTGCCCGAAACTTTGGCTTTGGTTTGAACGGCGACACCTTCGAGACATGGGCAAAACGCATTCCATTGGATAAAATAGGCAAACATCGTGACGAATTATTCCAAATCGAGGCTATCTTTCTGGGAATGGCAGGTTTACTGGAGACCGAGAGCCTACCGCCAAACTCGAAGGAAACGGGAATCTGTGACGATTATTTCCTCTCACTCAAACGCGAGTTCAAATATCAGTGCCGCCTTTTCAACTTGGGTGCGATTATGCCTTACCAGCAATGGAAATATCTTCGATTGCGTCCACAAAATTTCCCACATATCCGACTTGCAGAATTGGCTTGGATGTATCATAAGGGCGATGCCACTCTGTCGCGATTGAAAGACGCGATGATGGAAGAGAAATCGCTTGAAAGCCTACGAAAAATCTTGACTGCGACGACATCGGAATACTGGCACACCCATCTCATGTTCGGTCAACCCATCGAGAAACGGCAACTACACCTAAGTCAGGCTTCACAGAACTTGCTCATCATCAACACCGTAGTGCCAGTCATGTATGCCTATGCCATGAATCACGACAGCTGGGACTTGAGAGAGCGCGTGCTCGATATGTTGCGCTTGCTTCCTGCAGAAAACAACTTCATCCTGCGACAGTGGGCAGATTGCGGACTGAAAGTGGATTCGGCAGCAGATAGCCAAGGACTCATTCAACTGAAAAAACAATACTGTGACCGACATGACTGCTTGCGCTGCAATTTCGGTTACGAATATCTAAAATCCCGACTATGACACACGAATTAAAGATGAAGGTTCGCGACTACGAATGCGACCTGCAAGGCATTGTCAACAACGCCAATTATCAGCACTATACCGAGCATGCACGACACGAGTTTCTGCAATCTCTGGGTGTCTCATTTGCCGACCTTCACCAACGAGGTATCGATGTCGTGGTGGCTCGCATAACCCTGAATTACAAAGTTCCATTGCATTGTGCCGATGAGTTTCTGGTGAAATCACGAGTAAGAAAAGAGGGTGTGAAATACATCTTTAACCAAGACATCATCCGACTCAGCGACGAGCATCTCTCTTGTCGAGCCGAAGTGATAATTGTCGCCATTATCAATGGGAAATTAGCTGCCGAATGTCCTGAACTTGACTGCCTGCTACAATGAAACAAGAAGAAGTTCTCTATGCGATAGCCCTGACTCGCGTACTGCCTTATCAGTCGCAAGTGCAGAACCAGTTGCTTGAAACAGCGGGTTCGGCAAAGGCGCTTTATGAAGCACGCCATAGTTTGAAGGAGCTTATTCCCGATGTTTCCGATCGGCTGGTCGCCCTAGTTTCGCAGATGGGCAATCACCTTTCGAGAGCAGAGCAGGAAATGGCTTTTGCCGAAAAGAATCACATCCAGATTCTCACACGTAACGATGTGGATTATAGTGCCCGCCTGCGCGATTGCGATGATGCGCCCTGCATACTTTATTATAGAGGTTCGGCCGACCTGAATTGCAGGCACATACTGAGCATTGTAGGCACTCGAAGGGCTACGGAATATGGCAAGGCGTTTTGCCAGCGCTTCCTCAAAGACTTAGTTGCGCTTTGTCCTGACACACTGATAGTCAGCGGTTTGGCTTATGGCATAGACATTAATGCTCATCGGCAAGCACTTGCCAACGGACTCTCCACCATCGCTGTTCTGGCACACGGGTTAGACCAAATCTATCCTCGCATGCATCGGACAACAGCCATCGAGATGTTACACCAAGGGGGATTGCTTACGGAATTCATGAGCCTGTCGGTTGCCGACAAGATAAACTTTGTAGCCCGCAATCGCATCGTGGCAGGAATGGCAGATGCCACGCTTGTGGTGGAGTCGGCAGAAAAGGGCGGAAGTCTCATAACGGCTGGAATAGCAGAGGGTTATGGGCGTGATGTGTTTGCCATACCTGGGCGTGTTGGCGATAAGGCTTCGGCAGGATGCAATCTGTTGATACGCGAAAACAGAGCAGGCCTTCTGCAATCAGCCGAAGAGTTTGTTAAGGCTATGGGATGGGCAACTGCGAAAAGCGAGAGTGAACCCGTTCAGCGTGAGTTATTCCCTGAACTTTCTTCCGATGAAATGGTGGTTTTTGAAGCTTTGAAGGGTTCTGAAGGCAAGCACCTAAACCTGCTGACCGTAGAGACAAACATACCCATCGGTCGCTTGAGTAGCATCCTCTTCGAAATGGAATTGCGAGGTGTTGTCCGCCTGCTTAGTGGTGGCACGTATAAGTTAGTGTGACAAAAACCAACGCCTAAGCAAGGCCTTCAACACACACTTAATGCCTATATGGTAAGCCTTAGGTCTTCGGACGATGCACCTTAGGTCTTCCGCGTTTGCCTCTACCATATGAGCAACGGAAGCCCTGCGATAATAATTGTCAAGCACAGGGAGTAAATCTTGTCGGAAACCTTCTTTCCTGACCATCTCCTTTGTCTGATTGATGTATTGCAGGAAGGCTTTGAGCTTCACATCCATGTGTTTCCTGTCACTGGAAATGTTTTCTCCACTATCGCGGAAGGTCATCAAACGGAGTGGTGTGGAGGCAATGCCGTTCTTCATGCCAAAGCGAAAGATAGAAAGGTTGTCCGAACCCCATGCATAGGGCAGATTTACGTAGCCTCCTAGCTGTATGATGGCAGAGCGACGAAGCATGAATTCACTGATGGTTTGGCGACGACGACTATGGAAAAATTCCCACATATATTGCTCCACAGTTTCAAACTCAGGCGATTCGGGATAGACACTTATTTCTTTGTCTTCGCCATCAATCATGACCACACCTGAACGCAACACATCGCACTTGGGATAACGCTCGGAAATGCACAATAATTCCTCAACAAATCGCGAATCATACACATCATCGTCGCACAATAGACAGAACCATTCGCCTCGAGCCTGTCGGAGGCACTCGTTCCAGTTGAGACTGGGGTCTTCCTTCCCCATGTTTCGGGCGTTCTCGAAGTATCGAATACGGGTATCACTGAACGAATCCACGACGGCGGCCACGTCCTCTGGCGATTGGTCATTGACAACGACAACCTCGATATTCTCATAGGTCTGAGATAAAGCCGAGGCTATGCTTTCGCGAAGATGACCGGCTTTATATGCAGGAATGGCGATGGTTACAAGCGGTTGTTCTGTCATTCCACAATAGCCTTTAACAGGATTACATTCTCGATGGGTCGGTCAGTGGAATCGGTGGCAACTGCCTGTATCTCCTTCAACACCTTCATGCCGTCAATAACATGCCCGAATACGGTGTAAGTGCCATCGAGATGGGGCGAACCGCCATATTGTAAATAGGCATCCCACATGTCGCGATTCATCTCGATTCCCTTCTCATCAAGCATCCCACGTACTTTGCCCAAGGAATTTGTTCCCCACGACTTCCCATAGACGATGTAGAACTGCGAACCAGAAGAACGCATCTCAGGGTTCACGTCATCGCCCTCTCGAGCTGCAGCCAATGCCCCACGCACGTGGTAGAGCCAGGGAAGACGGAATTCGGCAGGAAGTGTATAGTCGATGGAATCGCGTGTTTTCACAAGACTTTGAGGGTCTCCGCCCTGTATCATGAAATCCTTGATGACACGATGAAAGAGTGTGCTATCGAGTCGTCCCTCACGAGCAAGTCGCAGGAAGTTGTCGCGATGCTTCGGAGTCTCATCACTAAGTTCGACACGAATCACACCCATCGTGGTCTCCAGCCTGACCACTGCTGGCTTATGTTTCTTGGCTTCGGCATTCAGTGCGAAACAAAGGAGAAGGCAAAGAAAAAAGTGCGGTTTCATCGGATAAAATCAATTTCGGATTACACCTTGAGGAAGATGCGCTGACGATACATAAAGTAAACAAAGAGCCATATCACGGCCAGATAGCCTATACTCTCCACTACCCCGTAATACTGCTCTGGGAAGAGGCCAAAGACACCTTCGAAGACACTGTGGTTCAGTTTATCGAAATCGATGAACTTAGGTGCCATGTAGATGAGGATGGAGTTCATGCCGATGACCTTGAAATAGAAAGCCCATTTGCGCCACCCGCATACCTCTATTAAATAATAGAACAGGGCGAACATAACGAGGGAGTAACCTGCCACTGCCAGTACGAACGAACTGCTCCACAAGGCCTTGTTAATGGGATATATCGTGTTCCAAGCCGCACCAAGCAAGGCAAAGACAATGCCTGCCACGAGCAAGGCAAGAGCCATCTTACACGTTGGTTTGGAACGCTTCACGAACAACCCCGTGAGCATGCCCAGCATGGCTGTGCCAATGGCTGGAATGGTGGAGAGCAAGCCTTCGGGGTCGTAGTCGGGCTTGTAGCAATGTGCACCCAGCAGTGTGCGGTCGATGTAACAAGCAATGTTGCCTTCGCGAGTAAGTGGATCTATCGAGGGGTCAACACCAGGCGCATGGACGAAGGCCGAGACAAGCCAATAGCCTATGAGAATCACAGGCACAACGGCTATCTTTGGCCATAGTTTCTTGCCAGTAGCAGTAAAGAAGAGTGCTGCAAACATCCACGCCAAACCTATGCGACCCAGAACACTGCACCACCGAAGGGTGTCAAACTCGAACTTCAGCATTCCGTTGTAAATCATACCGAATAGAACCAACAGCAGTCCTCGACGCACAATCTTCCAGTAGATGCTGGCCTTTGACTTCCCATGCTCAATCTGTTTCTCTAATGAGAAAGGGAACGAGATGCCTGCTATGAAGAGGAACAGGGGGAAGATGGTGTCGTGATGCAGCAGTCCGTCCCAAGGCACATGATGCATGTTCTCGTCTATGGCCTGCCAAACGTTGGAATCAGGAAACAGAGCGGCAATGGCACAGAGCAACGTGGCACCGCCAGTGATGAAGAACATGTCGAATCCTCGCAAGGCATCGAGCGATTCAAGACGATTGTTAATGCTTTTTTTTGACATAACCTCTAAGTATCTTTACTTCATAACAATATCACTCTTATAATTAAAAGCGGAAGGACACCCATCACGATAAGCCACACCATAAACGTCAACCATTTCCACCTCGCCTTGCCATACTTCGTTTTGTCAAAGTATTGCCGCACGGCCTCACCCCGCTTGTCATAGATGCAACGGATTCCATAATCCAACAACCCAACAACGACTGCAAAGAGTATGCCCCAGGCAATGGGAAAAGTCTTTATCTGGGTAAAGATGAGCACAGCCAACCAAAGAAAAGGTATGAGAAGTATCTCTATTCCGCGTACTCCTGTTCCTATAGTATAATATAGGTAGTCGAAGAAGTTTATCCTTATCCGTTTCTTTTTCATCGCATACCAGTTATGATGTGGCAAAGGTACGAAAAAGGGCGGACAATTCGGACAATTCGGACAATTAATTTTGCAGACTATAAAAGTCTCTTTAAATCAAAAGTATCTCTATTCCGCGTACTCCAGTTCCTATAGTATAATATAGGTAGGTGGAGAAAGTGATTCTTATCTGTTTCTTTTTCATTGCACTAGTCCTTTGTGACTGCAAAGATATGAAAAAGAGGAACGGAGCAAAATGCTCCATTCCTCTTCTTTATAACAGGTACTCGATTTGCTTAGTCAGCCAGCTTTGCGCAGATGAACTCGCGGTTCAGGCGGGCAATGTTGGCAATGGTCTCGCACTTCGGACAAACGGCCTCACATGCACGGGTGTTGGTGCAGTTTCCGAAGCCCAGTTCGTCCATCTTGGCAACCATGTTCTTGGCACGGCGGGCAGCCTCTACGCGACCCTGAGGAAGCAGGGCAAGCTGAGAAACTTTCGACGAAACGAAGAGCATAGCAGAACCATTCTTACATGCAGCAACGCAAGCACCACAACCGATGCAGGAAGCGCAGTCCATAGCCTCATCAGCATCCTCCTTAGGAATGAGGATGGCATTGGCGTCCTGAGCCTGACCAGTGCGGATGGTGGTATAACCACCAGCTTGGATAATCTTGTCAAAAGCACCACGATCGACCATGCAGTCCTTAATAACAGGGAAACCAGCCGAACGCCAAGGCTCTACAGTGATGGTGTCGCCATCCTTGAAGCGACGCATATAGAGCTGGCAAGTAGTGGCTCCACGCTCGGTCTTACCGTGAGGTGTACCATTGATGTACAGAGAGCACATGCCGCAGATACCCTCGCGGCAGTCGTGGTCGAACACGAAGGGTTCCTTACCCGAAGCGATGAGTTCCTCGTTCATGATGTCGAGAGCCTCGAGGAATGAGGTGTCGTCGGGTATGTTCTTCAATTCATGGGTATCGAAGTGGCCCTTCTCCTTGGGGCCGTTCTGCTTCCAGAACTTGATAGTAACTGATATATTCTTAGCCATAGCTTTTAATTCTTATAGTTACGAGTTTGTACCTTAATTGCCTCATACTCCAGGGGCTCCTTGATGAGTTCGGGGTCTTTGTCCTTGCCCTGATACTCCCAGCAACCAACATAGAAGTAGTTCTCATCGTCACGCTTGGCTTCGCCTTCCTCGGTCTGGTATTCCTCACGGAAGTGACCACCGCAAGATTCGTTACGAGAGAGAGCATCGTGAGCCACGAGTTCGCCCATCGTGAAGAAGTCACGCAGATGGATAGCCTTGTCAAGCTCTACGTTCAGACCTTCCTTCGTACCAGGCACGAACAGGTTGGTGTCGAACTCCTTCTGCAGTTCCTTCATCTTCTGGATACCAGTCCTCAGACCTTCGGCAGTACGACCCATACCCACGTACTCCCACATAATGTGGCCAAGTTCCTTGTGGATAGAGTCAACTGAGCGCTTACCCTTGATGTTCATCAGGCGGTCGATTTCAGCCTCAACGGCCTTCTCTGCCTCAGCAAACTCGGGAAGGTCGGTGCTTACCTTTGGCCAGATAGCCTGATCAGCAAGATAGTTCTGGATAGTGTAGGGTAGTACGAAGTAACCATCGGCCAGACCCTGCATCAAAGCAGAAGCACCCAGACGGTTGGCACCATGATCAGAGAAGTTGCACTCACCAATAGCGAACAGGCCGGGAATGCTGGTCTGCAGCTCGTAGTCAACCCAAACGCCGCCCATCGTATAGTGGATGGCAGGATAGATCATCATGGGCTTGTAGTACTTCACACCATTGATTTCGTTAGCCAGGTCGCCAGGATAAACGTCGGTAATCTCCTCATACATGTCGAAGAGGTTGCCATAACGCTGCTTCATGGCATCGAGACCGAGGCGGTTGATACTCTCGGAGAAGTCGAGGAACACGGCAAGACCGGTGTTGTTCACACCATAGCCCTTGTCGCAACGCTCCTTGGCAGCACGAGAGGCAACATCACGAGGAACGAGGTTACCGAAGGCGGGATAGCGACGCTCGAGATAATAGTCGCGGTCTTCCTCGGGAATCTCCCAACCCTGCAATGTACCTTCCTGCAATTTCTTGGCATCCTCCAACTTCTTGGGAACCCAGATACGACCATCGTTACGCAGAGACTCGGACATCAAGGTCAGCTTCGACTGCTTGTCGCCATGAACGGGAATGCAGGTGGGGTGAATCTGTACATAAGAGGGATTGGCCATATAGGCACCCTTGCGATAGCAC
>JAGCVH010000061.1 GCA_017962495.1 Bacteroidaceae bacterium | reverse complement strand
GGCATGTTGCCGCCTAAGGAACAACAGCAAGCCATCGCACCAAGTAAGGTTGGGGAACGCAAAGTAGTGCTTGCTACTCCCATAGCCGAGACTTCGCTCACCATCGAAGGTGTCCGTGTCGTCGTGGATTCGGGACTTTGCCGAAAGATGGTCTTTGATCCTCAAACCGGGCTGAGCCGCCTCGAAACCGTGCAAATCAGCAAGGACATGGCAGATCAAAGATGTGGTCGTGCAGGACGAATAGCGCCGGGCATTTGCTATCGATTATGGACGCTGGCAACCGAGCATCGTATGGCTGATTGTCGAGTTCCTGAAATCGAAGAAGCCGATCTTGCACCGATGGTGCTGGACATTGCCGCATGGGGTGGTTGCGACGTGAAAGAACTGAAATGGATCACGCCTCCTCCTTCAGCACATGTTGAGCAAGGCACGCGTCTTCTCCGACAACTCAACGCCTTGGACGAAGAAGGACGCATCACCAGTCATGGTAGGACATTGACAAAACTTCCCTGCCATCCTCGCATTGCCCAAATGCTCGTTCTGGCACATGGTAATAAACAGAAGGCTTTGGCCGCTGACATCGCCGCTTTGTTGGACGAAAAAGATCCTTTGGCCACCGAAAACGTTGGTGCAGAACTACGATTGAGGCTCGATGCCTTAAACGAAGCACGTGAGAGGCGATGCAGAGGGAAGGTTTGGGAACGCATCATACGTGCAGCCGAACAATACAGGAGACTGGAACAGCATGCTCCAACGCAAGGTAATGCCTCGTTACAAGGAGAATCTCTGCTTCTTGCTGCCGCCTATCCCGAACGCATCGCACATGCCATCCCCAATAGCATAGGCTCTTTCCAATTGGCGAGTGGAGACATTGCCAAAGTTGACACCAATGATGACCTCTGTGCATATGACTGGATAGCCATAGCCAATCTCCACACGCAGCAAGGAGGCATAGGCAACATCTTTCTGGCTTCACCTTTGAACCAAACTGACATGAAACAGTTTGCAAGAGAGAAAGACAATATCTCATGGGACAGCAAACGAGGACAAGTCATCGCACAGCGTGAATATCGCATTGGCAGTCTTCTAATCGAAAGCAAGCCAATGACCATAGATTTGAAAGCAAGCACAGAAGCTGCAAATAATCTACGGAAAACAATTACAAAGGTCATTTGCGAAGCAGCAAAGAAGGAGGGAACAAGTATGCTTGACTTCAACGATGCGGTACAGAATCTTCAGAGACGTGTGGCCACGGTAGCCGGCTGGCACTCTGAACTCAATCTGCCGGATCTAAGTACCAACGCAGTGTTGCAGCGTTGCGAGGAGTGGCTCCCTTTCTTCCTGGAAGGGACCAGCGACCTAAAACGAATCGATCTCACACAGGCGCTATGGACGCTTCTTAGTTACGAGCAGCAGTTGCAAGTAGATCGTCTTGCCCCAACACACATCACTGTGCCGACAGGCAGCAGGATCCGTGTGGATTATCGTCAGGGAGCAGAACTGCCCATTCTGCGTGTCAGACTGCAAGAATGTTTTGGTATGACGGATACTCCACGCGTTGATGATGGCAAACGTCCGATATTGATGGAACTGCTATCCCCTGGGTTCAAACCCGTGCAACTTACGAGTGATTTGCAAAGTTTCTGGTCCAATACCTATTTTGAGGTACGAAAGGAATTGCGCAGACGCTATCCCAAACATTCCTGGCCCGACAATCCGCTCGAAGCAGAAGCAGTAAGAGGCGTGAAGCGAAACAGAGAATAAGAAACAATGACTCCCCAAGAGGCGAAATACCAACGAATGACGACCGAGCCGGTTTCCCGACTGGTGACGTCGCTGGCCATCCCTTCGATGGGCAGTATGATGGTGTCGGCCCTCTACAACATCGTTGACACTTATTTCGTCAGCCAGACGGGCACGCAGGCTACGGCTGCTCTAGGCGTGGTATTCACCTATATGGTGCTGATACAGGCCTTCTCGTTCTTCTTTGGTCAGGGATCGGGCAACTACATCTCCCGCGCATTGTGGGCAAGGCGCACTGAACAAGCCGCACAGATTGCAGCCACGGGATTCTTCTCTGCGATGTTCTTCAGTGCATCACTTGGCGCGATAGGCTATCTTTTCATGAAGCCTATACTCACGGCATTAGGCTCCACACCTACCATCATGCCCTACGCCTGCAGTTATTTTCAATGGCTGCTCCTTGGTTCTCCCTTCATCTCTTGCACATTTGTGTTGAATAACCAGATGCGATTCCAAGGCAATGCTGCGATGGCACTCACGGGCACGATGACGGGAGCCGTAATCAATATGGGACTCGATCCCATTCTCATTTTCGGTTTCAAGATGGGTGTGGCAGGAGCCGGACTGGCAACTGCTATATCTCAGGCCATCAGTTTCTGCATCATGCTGTCGATGTGCGGCAAGAAAGGAGGTTTGGCCATTCGTTGGAGCAACTTCCGCCCTACCCTCCTCCAATATCGTGAGATTGCTCGTGGTGGCCTTCCCTCCTTAGGGCGACAAGGAACGATGGGACTCTCCGCTTTGGTGCTCAACAACGTGGCAGGATGCTATGGAGATGCTGCAATTGCTGCATTTTCAGTAGTCCATCGCATTGTGATGTTCGTGCAGTCCTTGCTCATTGGCTTTGGCCAAGGATTCCAGCCTGTCTGCGGATTCAATTATGGAGCGAAACTCTATGGCCGTGTTCGTGCTGCTTTCAAGTTCTGCGCTACAACCACAACGCTCTATTCCATCCTGCTTGTCGTCTTAGGGCTAATCTTTGCCCCAAATATCGTAGGGCTTTTCCAATCGGATGACGCAAGAGTTTTGACCCTTGGCACCCGCATCCTAAGGCTTCAATGCCTGACCTACGCAGTAACAGGCTTTGTCATCACTTCAAATATGTATCTACAGAACATTGGTGCAACCTGGAGCGCATTGATTACGGGCATCTCTAAGCAGGGTCTATTCCTGATTCCCGCTTTATTTCTCTTGCACATCACATTGGGCTTGGATGGTGTGTTGGTATCGCAGCCCGTTTCCGACCTCTGTTCCATCTTCTTATCCATTCCGCTTTGGTGGAAACATTATCGCAAAATGGATTACTTGGAAAAACAAAAACAATGATACGAAATATAATCTTTGACCTGGCAGGTGTCTTGCTCAACCTTAACCTGGAACGCGACACCGAAGCACTTCTCTCGGTCGGTTTGCCCGATTTCGAAGGATGTATAGCAAGCCGTGAGATTCATGGTCCAATCTCCCGTTACCTATACGGGCTTTCCGATAAGGCTGAGTTCCTTAAGGCGATTCGTCCATTCTGTTTTCCCGAAGCCACCGACGAAGAGATTCTAGCTTCGATGGATGCTGTGCTCGATGACATCCCTTCATCGCGCTTGGCAGCTCTTGTGGAACTTCGTAAACGCTACAAGGTATATTTGCTCAGCAATCTCTATGATACGGCATGGGATCTCACCCAGGAACTGATCCAAAAGGAAGGATATACCATTGAGCAGTGCTTTGACGAGGCATTTATCTCCTACAAAATGAGACTGGCTAAACCGAATCCCCTCATCTATCAGAAGGTCTTTGAAGCCACTAGTATCAAACCCGAAGAGACGATCTACTTCGACGATAGTCACGATAATATCGAAGCAGCCAGGAAACTTGGCATCATTTCATGTCTTGTCCCAATGAATAGGATAGAGACCTGTGAAGAGTATCAACAGTTAATTGAAACTTGTTCGCGATAACGAAATATGTACCAGAAGTTCATCATAACCGACGATGGTGTCCTCAAATTTGGGCACGTCTATTTGCATCGCGACATGC
>JAGCVH010000060.1 GCA_017962495.1 Bacteroidaceae bacterium | reverse complement strand
CGTTGGCGCGTGCAAGTAGCGACAAGGCTAACAGGGCTTGTTGTAATGGATGTCGACCATGTCGACAACCCCAGAGAAGTATTCGAAAAATGGAGGAACCACCTCACCCCAGCCCTCTCCAAAGGAGAGGGAGAAGTCTCCCCTCGGGGAGATTTAGAGGGGGGCTCTTCCTCCCCCTCGGGGGAGTCAGAGAGGGGTCTTGGTATCCTTCTCGTTTACATTACACCGAGCGGCAAGGGGCTGAAGATTGTGTTCAAGGCTCGAACGGAATGGGGCAACCTTATCGATAATCAGCATCGCATGGCGGAATTGCTGGGTGTTGAGGTTGACGAATCGTGTAAGGACTCCTCGCGTATGTCGTTCGTATGCCGTGAGGAAGATGTGCTCTTTATAAACGAAGATGAACTCTTTAGCTATGAGAACAAAGAGTTTGCAGCAAAGTACGAAGAGGCGTATCGCCGAGGCGAAAATGCACCAACTAGGACCCTCTCTAACTCTCCCTTAAAGGGCGAGAATGATTCTGCTCCCCTCGCTAACAGAGAGGGGTCGGGGGAGAGTCCTGACACCACTTTGCCACTTTACCACGATGTTCCTTACTCGAAGATTGTGGAAGCATGGCTGAAAGGCAAACAGGTAAAGAAGGGCGACCGTCATCGCACATCGATGATGCTTGCCAACCAACTCCGTTACATCACGGACAACGACGCAACGCTGATAGAGCGCATTTTGCGCGATGTCCCATTCGTGAAAGAGATCATGGAAGAGCGCAACGAAGACATCTCAGCTACCATTGAACACGCCATGAGCCAAACTTTCCTCAGTGGAATGCCTAAGCGAATGAGCGAGGCGTTGAAGCAGGTCCTTCAAAAGGAAAATGATTCCACTTCCCTCCCTAAAAGGGAGGGACCGAGGGAGAGTCCACCATCAAACATCTATGCTACTCTTCCCCTTGATGAATGGGCGAGTGAATTAAAGAAGCTGACACCCAAGTACCCCTGCATGAAAGAACTCTTCCGAAATCTTCATCCCCACAAGATGCCGGCCGTCCTCTTTTCGAGTGCCGCCATGTTCGGTACACTGATGACAAGGGCGTGGTATCATTTCTGGTACGAACCTGAAATAGAGCGAAGACTCAACTATTGCATCTTCGTCATTGGAGACCCCGGTGCAGGAAAGAACGTTATCGAGAAATTCTACCACCTTTTGGCACAACCCATGCTGGAGGCAGATCAACCAGGCATCGATGCCTTGAACAAGTACAAAGATAGCAGAACGGAACGTACCACTAGCACCAAGGCGCAGAAGGGTGACGCCCTGAAGAAGCCGAACGTTATCATAAGGGTGCATCCCTCGCGCACTTCAACAGGCGAATTCATTCGCCACATGATTGGTGCCGTGGAAGAGGTGGGAGACAAGATGATGAACCTCCACATGTTCTCGTTCGACTCCGAACTCGACAATGTCACCAAGAACAACAAAGGTGCAGATTGGAAAGACCGTGAGGTGATGGAGTTGAAGGCGTTCCACAATGAGCAGGACGGACAGATGTATGCCAATCAAGAAAGCATTTCAGGCATGTTCAATGTCTATTGGAACTTCATCTATACCGGCACTCCCTACGCCCTTGCGAGGAAGATAACCCAAAGGAACTTCGGTTCGGGCATGTCGACACGCCTTGCCGTCATTCCCATGCCTGACGAGGGTATGGCAGAGCGCAAGCAGAAAGTAGACTTAAAAGCCAACGACGTATTGCGCGAATGGGCAAACCGACTCGACAAGGTGCAGGGTGAAATCCCCATCGAACCCTTGAACGATGTAACCTACGAGTGGCAAGCAGGGAAGATGGAGATAGCCGACTTCAACGAGGACAAGGCAGAACGAAGCATCCTGAAGCGCATACCATACTATGGCATAGGCGTGTCGTTGCCTTTCATCCTTATGCGTCATTGGAAGGAGTGGAGTGAGAAGAAAACCCTGAAAATGGACGATACCGACAAGCAACTTTGCTTATTGGCAATGGAAATTCAGTATCGCACACAGCAATTCTTCTTCGGAGAAATGGCACGCCGATACTACGAGGACCAAAACAAGTCGTTTGAACAAGTGCAGAGGTCAACAAGATACCAAGTGTGCTATAAGAAGTTGCCCGAGCAGTTCGGCATCGAAGGCTTTATGCAAGTTTTCGGACTTGAAAATTCGTCGGCACGTAAGGCTTTGACACGCTTAGTCAAGGAGAATGTAATCAAAAGAATGAGCAGAGGTAAATACGAAAAGACGCTAAAAGAATTACATAATTAAAACTATGAATTACAAAAACAGCCGTGGGTGGCGAAACAATAACCCACTGAACATTCGCAGAGGCGAGCGATGGCAAGGACTCGCCACGAACCAGAATGACCCCGAATTCTGCATCTTCTACGATGCTACATACGGGTACAGAGCAGGAGCAAAGGTGCTGATGTCGTACTATCGCGTATTTGCACAGCTTGGGAGACCCTTCACTGTGGAGAACATCATCCGTCGCTGGGCTCCAGCGAATGAGAACGACACGGAGAATTATATCCTCAGTGTGTGCGCAAGGACGGGATTCGACAGGAACGCACCTCTCTGCCGACCCAACACACCGAAGGGGGCTTGGCAGATGGCAGTCCTGATGGCGGCAATGACTTGCGTGGAGTGTGGTTGCTGGTGGCAGCACGTGGACTTTAAGAGTTTGAGTCTTGGAATCTATAAAGCAACAGATCTCTATGTGGAAGAAGAGGCAATCCGACGACTCGAATACTGATGAACTCCTGTTGGCATTAGGCGTGTTCGTCACAATCTACATCGTACTGCTATGGATGATCCTGCTTGCCTAAAGTGAGACATCGGGACATCGAGACATCGAGACATTTAATGTCTCTAAAATGAGAATCAGGGCGGCCCCAATTGGAGTCGCCCTGATGTTTTATTTCAGCAATGAAGCCATTTCTATGGGGTCGGCACCGTACTTTATGGCCATCTGCGTATCGTGGCGAGCAAGTTTGCGCTTCTTCATCTCCAGATACAAGGTGGCCCTGCTGACATAGAAATCGGCATTCTCGGGCTCCATCTCTATGGCCTGGGTGAGGTCAGCAAGAGCCTGCTCGTAGAGCCTGCGGTGCTGTTCCATCCCCCCACGAATGGCATAGAGCACGGCATGACGGGGATAAACGGCAATGAGGGCATTGATCTGTTCCATAGCCTCGCGAGGCCGACCTGAGCGGTCGTTGACAAGAATCAGACCGATGTAGGCTTTCTCGTCGAGTGGTTCGATGGTGAGGATGGTTTCATAGTCGGCGCGTGCTCGCTTGTAGTCATGCATGCCGGCATAGATGTGGGCTCTCATCTGCAGGGCTTCCATGTTCTCGGGCTGGAGGTCAAGGACATCGGAATAGTCGGAGGCGGCACGCGCCTGATTGCCCATGCGATAAAGGAGAGCGGCACGGTCGAGTCGCAATTCCATATCCTTAGGACTAAGGTTTAGACCTGAAGTGTACAAATCCAAAGCCTCCTGATCGTGGCCTTGCCGTTCTTTTATCCTACCCAGATAGCGAAAGAGAATGTGATTCCCATGATGCGTGGGCTCTTGCTGCATTGCCTGGCGGAAAAGGCTATCGGCTCGCAAGAGGCTGTCGCCCGACAACGCGTCCATCCCTTGACGCACAAGACTGTCGTATCCCGTCTGAGCACAGACGGAAATGAACAATGAAGAATGACGAATGAAGAATATCAGCAGCGTTATTCGCCTCAACATGCCTAAACGATTATGGATTATAAATTAATGCTCCTTTATCCACTTAACAATCCATTGCCCGACCTCGCGGGTTCCGTACCGTTCGCCACCTTCGACCTGAATCTCGGGTGTACGCACATTTTTGTCGAGTGAAGCATTGACAGCCTTGCGAATGAGTTCGCCTTCGGCTTTCAAGCCAAAGTACTCATAGAGCATGGCCACGGAAAGGATTTGCGCCAGAGGATTGGCAATATTCAGGCCCTTGCCTTGAGGCCAACTGCCATGAATGGGCTCGAAGACGGGGGTATGCTCGCCGGTGGAAGCACTGGGCAGAAGTCCCATGGAACCCGTGATGCACGAGCCTTCGTCGGTGAGGATGTCGCCAAAGGTGTTCTCGGTAACCATCACATCGAAGAAACGGGGTTCCTGAATCATGCGCATAGATGCATTGTCGACATACATAAAGTCTGTCTCCACGTCGGGATACTCCTTCATCATCTCCTGAGCGACATGACGCCACAAACGACTCGAAGCCAACACGTTGGCTTTATCAACAACGGTCAGATGATGGCGACGCTGACGGGCATACTGATATCCGACACGAAGGATGCGCTCGACCTCAGCACGTGAGTAGTAGTTGGTGTCGTAGGCCTCTTCGGTTCCTTCTTTCTTCTCACCAAAATACATGCCGCCTGTCAGTTCTCGAATGCAGATGAAGTCGGCACCACGCACCAGTTCGTCTTTCAGCGGAGACTTGTGTACAAGGCAATCGAAAGTGGTTACAGGGCGAATGTTGGCAAACAAGCCCAGACGCTTGCGCATAGCCAACAGTCCTTGTTCGGGACGCACCTTTGCCGTAGGGTCATTATCGAATTTGGGGTCACCAACACTGGCAAAGAGGACAGCATCAGCATCCATACATGTTTGAAAGGTCTCTTCGGGGAATGGATTACCCACTTCGTCGATGGCGTGAGCGCCACACAAGGCGTCCTTGTACGTCACCTCGTGGCCAAACTTCTCAGCAACAGCCGACATAACAGCCACGCCTTGTTCCATAATCTCAGGACCGATGCCATCACCGGCCAAAACAGCAATCTTCAGTTTCATTTATAATTATCTTCTATTATATTCAACAATTTTATGGTTGCCTTGATAGCCGCTTCCGTCTGGTCGGCATCAAGTGCATGTGTGCGATAGGTCTTACCTTCGAAGTTCCATTCGATGATGGTTTGCACCAAGGCATCGGTGCGTCCACCTGGCGGGATGGAGACACTATAATTCGAAAGCCAAGGGAACTGACGACTAAGTTTGTCACGATAGATGTGGCGAATGCAACGCACAAAGGCATCGTACTGACCATCGCCTGTTGCCGTTTCCTCATACACCGTGCCATTGACGTTCAGGCGCACACTGGCCACTGGGCGCAAGCCGTAGGAGGTGCTTACCATGTAGCTATCAAGCTTTACCCGCTCGTCAATCGTGGCGTGTTTCAGTACGTCGCTCACGATGTAAGGCAAATCTTCCTGCGTAACAAGTTCTTTCTTATCGCCAAGTTCGATGATGCGCTCCGTCACCCTACGAGTTTGTTCAGGAGTTAGTTCAAGTCCAAGTTCCTTCAGGTTTTGAAGGATGTTGGCCTTGCCCGAATTCTTACCCATGGCATACTCTCGCTTGCGTCCGAAGCGCTCTGGGATGAGGTCGTTTTGATACAAGCCTGCCTTGTTATCGCCATCGGCATGAACACCTGCCACCTGCGTAAAGACGTGATTGCCTGTGATGGGCTGATTGGGCGGAATGGCAATACCCGAATAACTTTCCACAAGACGGCTCACCTCGTTGAGACGACCCTCGTTGATGTTGGTGACGGCATGGAACTGATCTTTTAAGATTGCCTGCACACTTGCCAACGGGGCATTGCCTGCACGCTCACCCAATCCGTTAACGCTGGTGTGGATTCCCCAACAACCTGCTAGCACAGCGGCCAATACATTTGAAATGGCCAGGTCATAATCGTTGTGAGCATGGAAGTCAAAATGCAAGTCGGGGTATCTCTTCCGCATGAGACGGATGTAGGAGATGAGGTCAAGTGGATTCAATACGCCCAAAGTATCGGGAAGCATGAAGCGCTCAATTCCAGAATCCTTCAACTTATCCACTAAGTCAAAGACATAATTCTTGGAAAAACGCATTCCATTGCTCCAATCCTCAAGGTAAACATTTACTCCGACGCCTTTCTGTCGAGCATATCCGACTACCTCTAAGATATCGGAAACATGTTCGTCAAGTGTTTTATGGAGTTGTTCTTCGCAATGGCGCTTCGAGCCCTTGCAAAGCAGATTCAGGTGTCGACAACCTGTTTCATAAATCCAATCCACCGACATATGTCCATCGACAAATCCCAGCACCTCTACCCTATCGAGCATACCTGCACGACGTGCCCAACGGCAAATATTGCGTACGGCATCTTTCTCGCCATCCGACACACGTGCTGAAGCCACCTCTATCCTATCGACATTGAGGTCTTGCAACAAGGCACGAGCTATCACAAGCTTTTCATGAGGCATGAAACTAACACCGCTGGTTTGTTCACCATCGCGCAGTGTTGTGTCCATGATTTCAATGGGTCTTATCTTTTCTCTTCCCATGCCTTAATTTTATCTTGATTCTCCAACAGGAAGTCGATGTCGTCAAGGGCATTCATCAAGCAATACTTCTTATAACCATTGATATCGAAATGTTCGCTTCGACCTGTTGCCAGATTAGTAATCTGCTGACGAGGAACATCCACCTCCACCAAGCTGTCGGGGTTAGAGGCTATGGTCTCAAACAACTCCTGTTGGAAAGAAGGGCTTACCACAACTGGCAAGACGAAGTTGTTGAGAAGATTGTTACGATGGATATCAGCAAAACTACTGCTAACGACCACGCGTACACCATATCCCGCAATGGCCCATGCCGCATGTTCACGACTGCTTCCACTTCCCCAGTTGGCACCAGCCACAATGATTTCGTGAACTCCACGATGGGGCGTCTCGGCATAAGCCGGTTGGTTCATCACAAAGTCAGCAATTGGCATTCCGTCGGCATCAAAGCGCAGGTCGTGCATAAAAGCATCGCCAAAGAACTTTGCATCACGCGTTGTTGAAGCCAAATAGCGGGCAGGGATAATAAGGTCGGTATTGCAGTTATCTATTGCAATGGGAATGCAAGTAGAACGTATGATGGAAAAAGGCTCTTTCATGTTAACTTTCAATTTTCAACTTTCAACTAACAACGTCCTGACATCCGTTATCACGCCCGTAATAGCAGATGCTGCCACAGTAAGCGGACTTGCCAACACAGTGCGAGCACCAGGTCCCTGACGCCCTACAAAATTACGATTCGAAGTGGAGATTGCCAACTTGCCAGCAGGTACTTTGTCAGGGTTCATAGCAAGGCAAGCCGAGCACGAGGGCAGACGCAATTCAAAGCCTGCCTCTTCCAGAATCTTGTCGATGCCTTCGTCGACGATTTGCTGACGCACCGACCAAGACCCAGGCACGAGCCACGCCACCACGTTAGAGGCTTTCCGATGGCCTTTCACCACCGAAGCGAAAGCACGGAAGTCTTCGATTCGCCCATTAGTGCAAGCGCCCAGGAAGACATAGTCGACAGGTGTTCCCTCCAAGCGTTGACCGGGTTTGAATTGCATATATTCGAGTTGTGCGGCGAGTTGTGGGCGTTCTGCCTCGGAAACCTCCTCGAGTGTAGGAATACATCCATCCACAGGGATGCCTGCACCAGGATTCGTTCCATAGGTTATTCGTGGTGCGATGTCCTCGGCACGATAGGTAACCTCTTTGTCAAAGACGGCATCGTCGTCGCTCTTCAGTTTCTTCCACTCTTCCACCGCTTTATCCCAAGCCTCTCCCTTAGGCGCATATTCACGATCCTTCAGGTAGGCAAACGTAATCTCATCAGGGGCTATCAAACCTGCACGCGAACCCATCTCAATGCTTAGGTTCGACAAGGTGAGTCGTCCTTCCATACTCATCGAGCGTATAGTCGAGCCAGCATACTCCACCGCATAACCTGTGGCACCACTTGTAGTCATCTGTGCCATGATATAAAGCGCCACATCCTTAGCAGTCGTGCCTTTGGGTAAAGTGCCTTCGATGTTGATACGCATAGTCTTAGGCTTGCTTTGCAGAATGCATTGCGAAGCCAACACCTGTGTCACCTCACTGGTACCAATGCCCATAGCAATGGCACCAACTGCCCCATGTGTCGAAGTATGCGAGTCGCCACAAACAATCGTCATTCCAGGCAAAGACAAACCTTTCTCTGGACCAACGACATGGATGATGCCATTGTCCCGTGAACCCATCGCGAAGTGACATATGCCAAACTCCTTGCAATTGCGCTGAAGCGCTTCCACTTGTTTGCGCCCTATCGGGTCGTCGATGCGTTCCTGTTGATCACTGGGTGTATTGTGGTCAGGCATCGCATAGATTTGTTTCGGACGATGCACCTTCAGACCTTTATCACGCAATGTATCGAAGGCCTGCGGACTGGTTACTTCGTGAACGTACAATCTATCGATGTATAGTTGTGTAGGGCCGTCTTCCACATTCTGAATAACGTGGGCGTCCCAAATCTTGTCAAATAAAGTATTCATTTAAACTTATTTATACAGTCAATGTATGCCTCCACAGAAGCGGTGACGATGTCAGTATTGGCCCCAAAGCCATAATAGACGCGTCCGTCGTATTCCACCTGCATGTGAACCTTTCCCACATCGTCGGAACCCTTTGAAATGGCTTGTATAGTGAATTCCCTCAGTGTCATTTGTCGACGGATTATGACCTTCAATGCCTTAATAGCAGCATCCACGGGGCCATTACCCGAGGCTGATGCCTCGAACTTCTCGCCCGAGATGTTAAGTCCTATTGCAGCGACGCTCTTGACTCCCATACCCGTAGTAACTTGCAGATAATCGAGTTTGATAGCATGCGAAGCCGAGCGGTCTGCGCCTGCCAATACGAGGATATCGTCGTCAGTAACTTCCTTCTTGCGATCGGCCAAACGAAGGAAGGCTTCGTAGATGGTATCCAGACGTTCGCCATCGACATCCACACCGTTGACGTGCAAACGATGCTTCAATGCAGCTCGCCCACTTCGTGCCGTCAGGACGATAGCATTGTCGTCGATGCCCACATCCTTGGGATTCATGATTTCGTAAGTCGATGCATCCTTGAGCACACCATCCTGATGGATACCGCTCGAATGGGCAAAAGCATTGCGACCCACAACTGCCTTGTTGGGTTGAACAGGCATGTTCATCAGGCTCGATACCATGCGGCTTATGGGGAATATCTTCGTGGTGTTGATGTTTGTATCGATGTTGAGGTAAGGATGGGTCTTCAAGGCCATTGCCACTTCTTCGAGGCTAGTGTTACCAGCGCGTTCGCCAATGCCATTCACGGTTACCTCCACCTGACGTGCACCATTAAGCACACCAGCCAAAGTGTTGGCAGTAGCCATACCCAAATCATTGTGACAATGGGTGGAGAGGATGGCCTTTCCTGCCGAGAGTCCATCGACATGTTCCATCAGATACTTAATCTTCTCTCCGTATTCGCCGGGCAGACGGAAACCCGTAGTGTCAGGGATGTTCACCACCGTAGCACCAGCCTTGACAACGGCTTCCACTACACGAGCCAGATACTCATTGTCGGTTCGTCCTGCGTCTTCAGCATAGAACTCCACATCCTCGACATAGCGCTTGGCATACTTCACGGCACGCATGGCACGTTCGATGATTTCCTCAGGCGTGGCATTAAACTTGTATTTGATGTGACTCTCGCTCGTGCCAATACCTGTATGTATGCGCTTGTGCTTGGCATATTGCAGGGCTTCGTTGGCTACGTCGATATCTTTCTCTACTGCACGCGTAAGCGCACAAATGGTGGGCCACGTCACAGCCTTTGAGATTTCAACTACAGAATTGAAATCGCCCGGACTCGATATGGGGAAACCCGCTTCAATGACATCCACGCCCAACAACTCCAGTTGGCGTGCAACCTCTATTTTCTCAACGGTGTTCAACTGGCAACCTGGCACCTGTTCGCCATCGCGAAGAGTGGTGTCGAATACGTACAATCTGTCACTCATAATATCTTTCTTCTTAAAAACTTTTACCCAACAGGGCACAAAGATACGAATAAGTGAGCAAAATGCCAAATTTCTTTGCGTTTTTCAACATTTTTCGTACCTTTGTCGAGCTATTAATGAATAAGGTATTTGTTACACATGAAAAAAATCCTTGCAACGCTCTTCCTTTCCCTTCTGGTTGTCATACCCAGTCGGGCGGTGCTGAAAGAGCGTGATTTGGCACGCACGCTGGGAGTGTTGCGTGCTGAACTGAGAGCCGATTACGAGAAGCAACAGGTGTTCATGCAGATGTATGAGCAACAAGGCGCACAACAGCACCAGCAACTAATTAGCTACATGAATCAGTGTGAGCAAATCGGGCTCATGCTATACTCCCAATCGACAGAGAACACCTTCGATATGGCATACGCCTGCCAGCAGGCCGTCAACCTTTATCGCGAACTCAATGACAAGAACGGTCACACCCTACCCTACGACCGCATTATCATTCGCCTGAAGCGGGAAATCGAGCGATACAATTCCCTGATAACTTCGCTCAAGAGCATCCCACCTGTGTCAGAGAACGACGAAGACCTGCTCACGGAAAGCGACAGCATCCTGCTCAACGCCATTGACTCGTTAGAGTCACGCATGGACTCATTGGCTGAAGTCAAAGACTCCCCCATGCCTCCCACGCCCTTGCACGACAATGAGGAAATCAACAACGAGCCCCTCTATCTAACTGGTCAGCAATTGGAGGACCGCAAGGCTTGCCTCATTTATGCCCAGACGCTGAAGGAGAACATGGAGCAATTCCTTGAGACACTGGAGGCAGAGAGCAGTTATTACAAGAGCGTGCAAGAGAAGGTGGAACATCTCAACCGCTATGCCCAGAAGCGTTACAAATTGCTGCAGGACAACATCTTCAAGAATGGAGGCACAAACTATTTCACCATACTTGCCAACCTTCCACGATACATACGTCAGGCCGTAAACGCTGGTACGACTAAGTACAAGCCTTTCAAGCAACACGAACAGAACTATTCGGAATGGCGTGGTGTCTCCGTGCTCTTCATCAGCATCTTCGTTCTGTTCTATCTGAGCGTAGCCCTACTCATCACTTACATCATCCTGCGTTGGCTTATGCCACGTCGTTGGCGAGGCGACAACTACAAGATACGCCGACAGATGCTCACCTTTGTTGTAGGTACGGCACTCTTTGCCGTCCTGGTGATGGTGGTTCGTTCGCTTGTTCATCGCAATTTTATCCAGATGTCCACAGGCCTCATCATCAACATGGCTTGGCTTCTCGAAGTCATCTTCCTCTCCCTGTACATTCGTCTCAAGGGCAAGCAGATGCTTCATGCCGCCTACATCTACATGCCTCTGATGGTGCTTTCGTTCATCGTCATCATGTTCCGCATCATACTCATACCCAACAGCATACTGAACCTCATCTTCCCACCCATCTTGCTCATCTTCACCATCTGGCAATTGTGGATGGCTAAGCGCCATCGTGCATCGTTGCCCATGCTCGATGTCCTTTACACCCACATCACCAGCATAGCGATGGTGGTTTCCTGCGTGGTGGCTTGGGCGGGATATACCCTCATGGCCGTGCAGATTATGGTTTGGTGGACATTCCAGCTTGCCGCAATCACCACCATCACGTGCTTCTACGACCTGATGGAGATATACGAGAACCGTCGCCTCCTCCATCGCATCAAGGAAGAAGTTGACGACGACTCTATTGCCAAGAAGCAATTGCTGAGACAGATGAAGCGTGGTGAATTCATCACGAAGACTTGGATTTACGACTTTGTCAATCGCACGCTTGTACCCATCCTTGCCGTATGCTCCGTTCTGGTGAGCATCTATTGGGCCGCAGAGGTGTTTGAGATGACAAGCATATGCCAGAAGGCCTTCTTCCACAACTTTGTCGACCAGAAGGACCTCATCCAGATATCCCTTGCCAAACTTTGCCTCGTAGCAGCCCTATGGTTTGTGTTCAGTTACATCAACTATGCCGTGCGTTGTTTCTACGCCCACTATCGACGTCTCACCGCCTCACCCGACGAGATACTGAACCTGACCCTTCCCAAGAATCTCATTGCCATCGTCACGTGGGGTCTCTACTTCATCATCACACTCGTCATCCTGAATGTTCCCAAGAGTGGCATCTCCATTGTTTCCGCAGGTCTGGCCACCGGTGTCGGCTTTGCCATGCAGGAACTCATCGAAAACTTCTTCTACGGCATCTCCCTTATGGCAGGCCGTTTGCGTGTGGGCGACTACATCCAGTGCGACGACATCATCGGTCAGGTGGAAAGCATCACTTACCAGAGCACGCAGGTGACAACGGCCGACGGATGTGTCATCTCCTTCCTCAATAAAGACCTCCTGAGCAAGAACTTCAAGAACATGACGCGTAACCATAGTTACGAACTCATCACCATACCCGTTGGCGTGGCCTATGGCACGAATGTCGACGATGTTCGCTATATGCTCAACGAAGCCTTGCGACCCTATTGCGAGGAGAGGAACGAACACGGACAACACATCATCGACCCCGATCGACCCATCAGCGTACGCTTCTCCGACTTTGGTGAGAACAGCGTCGACCTGAAGGTCTTCGTATGGATGCTTGTCGAACAGCGCTATGCTCTCACGGCAAAGATTAAGGAGACCATCTACAACACGCTAAATGAGAACAACATCGTAATCCCATTCCCGCAACGCGACTTACATATTATAAACGATAATCAAATTGAGCAGAAGGACTCGTAAGCCTTAGGCCTTCCGTCCGAGCACCTTAGGTTCAAACGCCGAGCACCTTAGGTTCAAATGCCGAGCACCTTAGGTTCAATTGGCATCGAGCCTAAGCCTTCTGTCCACAATGCCTAATCACATGAAAAGACACCTCTTTTCCCTCCTTGCCGCCCTGCCTTCGCTGGCAGGCGCACAAGAGCGTCCCAATGTCTTAATCATCATTGCCGACGACCTCGGTTATGGTGATGTCAGTGCGTATGGAAGTCAGACCATACAGACGCCCAATATCGACCGATTGGCACGAGGCGGAGTTTGCCTCACCAACGGACATGCTTCTTCCGCCACTTCCACGCCCAGCCGTTACGGATTGCTCACAGGCGTTTATCCTTGGCGTCGCAAGACCAACATCCTGCAGGGCGATGCGCCACTAATCATTGGCGAGGACCAGTTCACCATTGCACGCATGTTCCAGCGTGCAGGCTATCGCACAGGTGCAGTAGGCAAATGGCATTTAGGCATCGGACAAGGACACGTCGATTGGAATCATCCCATCAAGCCAGGTCCCAACGAGATAGGCTTCGACTATTCATGCATCCTTCCTGCTACGGTGGACCGTGTGCCTTGCGTCTATGTCGAGAACGGCAATGTCGTTGGCCTCGACCCCTCCGACCCCATCGAGGTCAGTTACGAGAAGAACTTCGAAGGCTTGCCCACAGCACTCAGCAATCCCGAACTCATGACGAAAGTCACTTGGTCGCACGGACACAACAATACCGTCATCAATGGCATCCCTCGCATCGGATTCATGCGAGGTGGACGTTCTGCCCTATGGAACGATGAGAACATGGCGCAGGACTTGCTCGACCGCGTTTTTTCGTTCATCGACAACCAACCTGCCAACCAACCCTTCTTCCTCTACTACGGACTTCACGAACCCCACGTACCCCGCATTCCCAATAGCAAGTTTGTAGGTTCAACCACCATGGGACCACGAGGCGATGTCATCATCGAAGCCGACTGGTGTGTGGGTCAGGTCATTAGCAAGCTGGAAGAAAAGGGATTGCTGGAGAACACCATCGTCATCTTCACCAGCGACAATGGTCCTGTACTCGACGACGGATACAACGATCAGGCTCGCGAACTCATAGGCCAGCACGATATGAATGGAGGCTATCGAGGTGGGAAGTACAGTCTCTTTGAGGCAGGCACTCGCGTGCCGTTCTTTGTCTATTGGAAGGGCCACATTCGCCCTGTTGTTTCCGATGCCCTCGTGGCTCAGCAAGACCTCCTTGCCTCCTTTGCCCACATGCTTCGCCAACCCTTGCCCCAAGGCCTCGACTCGGAGAACCACCTCAATGCCTTCCTTGGCAAGTCGAAGCGAGGACGCAAAGGCATGGTGGTGGAAGCCGTAGGCCGACTGGCTTATCGCACTCGCGACTACGCCCTCCTGCCTGCCTACAAAGGTGCCAAGCGAAACACCACCGGCAATGAGATGGGTATTGTCGACACGCTTTCTCTCTTCAACCTTCGCGACGACCATATGCAAACGCAAAACGTCATCGGCAAGCACAAGCGTCTGGCACGTAAGATGCAAGAGGCATTGGAAAAGGAGAAAGGGATTTAAAGATTGAACGGCTCAGGTTAGGATCTGACAATAAATATAGCGCCCGCAAGCTTTATCGAGCCTGCGGGCGCATTGTCACTACTGATTCTCTCCTAAGAGAGGACTACGCATCAGAAACCTGTAATTGTTACCTTTGCAACGATTCTGCCACCCTCGCGAAGGAGGCACTCCTCACCTCTGTACACGAAAGGTGTGACAGCACCCGGAATTTCAATCACCATGTTCTCGCACGTTGTACCTGGCATTACCAATTCAGCAGCTGCACCATCCTGCGTACCCAGGTCGGTTACAACACATGTCATGTCCTTTCCACCTACAGACAATTGTGGACTATAGTTTACAACGAACGGAGCATGGCGACCACCTTCTTCTTTTGTTAGGACATAAACCGAGGCACGAATCTTTTTGGTCTGAACGACAGCTGTATTCTCTGGTGACATGATAACATCTCCACGTTCAACAGCGGTTTTCTCGACATTACGAAGCAGTAGGCCAACGTTCTCACCTGCCGAGGCTTCTTCAAGAGTCTTACGGAACACTTCGATACCGGCCAGAGTCGTATTAATGTTTTCAGCATCATCACTTACCTTACCTATGATAACATTGTCAGCCATCTTGAACTTACCCGTTAGGATGGTGCCGGTTACGACAGTGCCTCTACCCGTTATAGTAAACACGTCGTCAATATACATGAACCCGGTTTCCACAGAAACGAACAGTCTGGCAGGAGCAATTGCATTATTAGCAGTTGCAGTGATGATTGCACTTCCATAGTTCTTAGCTACAAGTTTGCCATCCGCAATGTTTATAATGCCCGTGTTGCTGGATGTGAGCGTAACATCGGCAACAGCTACATTGTTCGTGACCAGGATGTCGGCAATTGCCAACTCGGCATCTTTCGCCATAGTTATGAAGTTGTTCTTGAAGGCAACACTCACCTCGCTGGGATTGGCATCGGCAAAGGTCACCTGCTCAATAGCATCCACATTCTTTTCGAATATAACAGCGCCACCGGATTGAACCTTCATTATCTGTGCATTCATCGTCATTGCACAAAGGGCAACAAAGCCCAGTAAAAATATCTTCTTCATGGTTTCTTACTTTTTAATGATTTTGTACTTTGTTGTTCCGTTCTTGATAATGTACGTACCTGTAGGCAAGCCCTCGAGGGTTGCTGGCGTTGTGCCGTCCTCCCTGGGTTGCAAGGTACGCATGAGGATACCGCCTACACTATAGATGTATGTAGGCTGTGGAACCTGGTTCGCAGGCGCGATGATGCGCTCCACACCATCCGTTTCCTCCTTGAAGGTAAACTTCTGAATGTCGGAAAGGGGATACTCCACCGAGGTTTCAGTTGACGTAATGACGACATTGCCTCCGGAGTAGGTCAAAACAGGTTTCTTGCTGAATGCAAACTCTACCGTGCCTCCCGACTTTTGATGCACTACGAGGGCCATTCCTGCCCAAGTGCTCTGCCCTGCTACAAGCATGATAACGAGCAGGAGCAACGTTAAGTAACGATTTCGCATAGGCTTAATGTTTTTAATGGGTTAGTAATGTATCTCTTTTTCTCTCAAGTCCGATTTTCGCCATCTTCTTGCGAAGATTACGCTTTAAATCATACTTTTCCTCGTTACAAATATAAACATTCTTTTTGAATAAACCGCACGTCGCATCGCATTTCCTTACAATATGGCAATAGATTGGAACAAAATGGCAAACCTCATCCGCCTTACTGTATCGGTTTACCGAGAATCACATTCACAAGCGTAGTTACGTCAGCAATGGAGACGGAACCGTCGCGGTTAACATCGAACTGCGACTTGTCTTCCACCACTCCGCCCTTGAAGATACTCTCCGTCCAACCAGCATCGATGTAAGCCTGACGTTTGCCATAGGGAACTGTAAGTACGCAGTCATTGATCAGCCCGATGTTGGCAGTAGAAATCGCGAACGGCTCTGGCATGTGAGCCACTATCGAGGTGAGGCTGTCGCAACGGAAAATACTGCCTTCTCCCATGTTCTCCAATCCCGCCGGCAACTCCAATTTCTTCACTGGAGCATAGTAGAAAGCGTGGTCTCCAAGCGCCTTCACACTATTGGGTATCACAGTGTTTTTACAACCGGCAATGAGCGTGTTAGTCGATTTCTTGATGATGGCGTTGCAACCTTCGCGGGAGTCGTAGTACTTATTGCCTTCATCGACAGCGATGTTGGCAAGGTCTTGACATTTCGACACTATACCCCTATAAATGGTTCCCGTCAAATTGGCAGGAATGTATAGTGAACGAAGGGGAGTTCCTTGGAACGCACCATAACCCAAGACCACACTGCCTTTTTCCGGAAGCTTTATCAACTTGATAGCTGTTTGTTCGAAGGTATATGAATCAATTATTGACAAATTATCTGGCAAAACAACATTCTCCAGCGAGGAGCATCCGGAAAAGGTCCATCCACCTTGAATGTTCTTTACACTTTGTGGAAGCACGATGCTTATCAGGCTTGTGGCATTAAGGAAGGCTTCTTTACCAATCTTTGTTACACCCGTAAAATACTTAAACTCGTCGAACGAGGTTATCTCAGTATTGCCTTTAAACACTACGCCTATGTCGGTTACTGCTGCCGCTTCTGTCATTGAGAGTTCGCCGTCGCGGTTCTCATCCCAGTTTGCCACACAGATGGCCTTTACGGCTGCGTCGGCAAAGGCGATGTTCTCAAGTTGGTCAATGAGGATGGTATAAGTGTGGTCGGCACGTTCCAACTCATATATTCTATTATTTCTATTATCTACACTATAATCAGAGGAAATATCCTCTCCGTCGCAATATACATATATAGTCTCGCCTGCTATAGGAGATATTATCAACTCTTGCATAATGTTCATACCCGTTCCACATTCATATGCCTCAGCAGGAGAATAGAGTTTCAGATCGTGTGTTGTGCTTCCCTCATTGATGTCAAACCATCCGTCAATCTCACAATCTTCGCGATAAAATTGCACCCTACTCTCACCTCCCATTCGCACAAAGTCCAAAGTAGCTCTATCAACAGACTCTGGTCCCATATCGACAGACACGACGTAGTTGCCTATGCTCCATGCCATATAATCCCCTAATGCGTCGACGATAAACGTATAGCTACCATCGGCGTTCTTTGTCATCGTAGCTTCTTCCATTGTGAGGACTGATTGCCCTGAGTCTGAATCATATCCATTAGTGCCAATCATGAAACTCCTCACCGTTTCGCCAGGCCGAGGTCTCACATTCAATTCAAATCCCCAGTACTCACCATCGCCTCCTGGAGACATTGTGGGCAGAGGAATGACAAGGTCGGTGGTAGCAGCAGTACAATTCACTTCCGTTGTATTATACCAAGTTTCATCCTGAGAGTCCCAATCCCACATACCAGTGAGCGACACGTCGCCTCCGCCTGTTCTTATCACTTTCACGATGGGATTACTCTCAGCCGTTTCCACTGGCACAGAATACCATTCGTAGGTGACATTCTCCTGCACGTTGATTTCATTATAATAGGCATAGCTAACAATGCCACGCACAATGTGTTGCAGCGCCACTTCCACGCCGTTGCGCTTCAGGTGTGGTGTTTTGCTGGGGTCGTTATCGACATATACTGTCGAATAGTTGCAACCCGCGAACAGGCCATCGGTTACCTGCCCGTTGGTGGTGGAGTACATGTAAGGAATGACGTTCTGCATCCCATTATCGGCAAAACTGGTTTTGTCGCCAAGTTCGGTCACGAATACCATACCATAGGTTTGGTTTTTCAATACTCCCTCCCATGTAGCAATTGACGGGAAACTGACATCCAGGACCATGTCGTCCCGAACCGTAAATTGGCAATACGCAATGTTATAGTGGGGAGTCATTAGGTATTCCAGCCCATCGCAGAACAACCGAGGCGTTACTTTGTTGTTATTATAGCGAGCTACCGCCAGATATCGCTGGAACTTGTTTACCTCATACTGCCACGGGCTCGTCATCTCCAAGAGCGTCAGTCTGTCTAGATTGTAGTCGGCATCTGAGAAGGTTTCGTAATCGCCAAGGCTGTACAATGCCACATGAGCTTCAGGATCTACCGTGCTGAACGTCTTATTCATCGTCAAGGTTTGCTTGACGGGTCTATAGTTAACAGAGTGGAATTGATTCCAAGGTGCCTTATTCTTCAACTCTGTAATCTGGCTTTCCGTCTTATCTGCCAGATAAACATCTACCCAACCCACGGAATTCGTGAAATACTGCGAGTAATCTCCGTCAAAGGGATAGCTTTGCCCTTCAAATATAAGGTTTGAGAAGCCTGTCATCCCCGCAGTAAAGCTAACAGGGGCTTTCCACATGGTGACATCACCCTTGAAAGTGAGCGTGCCCACGTTTTGCACTTCAGAGTATACAGTACCTGGCGCGCCAAAACCGAGAACGGAATAGGTATGGTTGCCATAGGTAACCGTCTTTGGGATGGTGGCGTAACCTATAATAGGCGTAACTTTCTGGATGGTGGCATAGTAACTTTCCATCCAATGTCCACCATAGCCATTGTCGTAATAAGAAAAATACAAGTTATAAATGGCCTGATCATCTTGGGTCGTACCCATCGACTGAACGATCTGTCCGTTTACCGTGCTTGTCCAACCTGCCAGGAGCAGGCAAAGGATAGTAAGAATTTGCCTAAAGTGTTTCATAGTCGTAAGGTTTTTGAGTTTCTGCTACAAAAATAGTGAAAATCGAGGAAAATAGCAAATAAAATGGGGATTATTTCCTTCGGACACAACAAAAAAACGTTAGTTCGAGAGGCTAATTCCGGACGCGAAACAGATGAATCTGCGAGTAAGAAACTCGAAAAAAGTCGTTATTTTGATGGCTGGGAAGCATAAAAGTCACATTAATGCAAGTAAACGAATCACTCTATATCATTAACAATCAAGCCTATACGCTTTTTAAAAGAGCAAAAATGAATGTGACCAATGTGACAATGTGACCGTGACATTTCATTTTTGCACTTTTAAAACAGGAAACCTGAGACGAAAACATTATAATTTATTAATTATTCACTAAATTATTTTTCAATCTAAAACCACCTTCAAAAACGTAAAAAAAACGAATGTCACGGTCACATTGTCACATTCGTCACATTCGCGAAGTTTAACGTCTCACCAAAGACGAGAATTTTTGCGTTCGTCTAAATATATTAAGGTAAAGAAAGGATGCTTTTCTTGCCTATGTCGGAGAAAAACAATATCTTTGGACTCTCTTGAGATTCCACGCATATGAAAGATTCGTCCAACAAACCACACTTTCCCGCCTGCTTCGTCGAGCTTCCTCACGAGACGGAAGGCCGACGGGCAGCTTTCTACCTAGCCGCAGAGGAGTACATCGCCGAAGAGTTTCCTGCTGACGACTATTTCTTCACGTGGCAACTCGGGCCTACGGTGGTGTTTGGCCGTAATCAGTCCATTCGGCAGGAAGTGGACCTTGACTTCTGTCGCAGAGAGGGCATCGATGTCATACGACGCCGTTCGGGCGGAGGGGCCATCTTCGCTGATAGGCATAACATCATGACAAGCCTGGTGACTGAAACGGAAGCCGTGGAACCCCTTTTCAAGGAATATGCTGAAGCCGTAGCATCCGCACTTCGCCAATTGGGAGCACCAGCCGTGGTATCTGGGCGCAACGATACCGTTCTGGAAGGAGGTGGAAAAATTTGTGGCAACGCATTCTATCATAAAAAGAACCGTTGCATAGCCCACGGAACCATGCTCTACGACACGAACACGCGACTGATGGAAGGAGCCCTGCACCCCGAGGCGAGCAAACTGAAGGAGAAAGGCGTGAAGAGCGTGCGCAGTCGGGTTGGCCTGCTGAAAGACTTCCTGCCCTTTGGCGTCGACGAACTGCGACGACAATTGCCCTTGCTGCTTTGTAACCGAACCATCGCCCTGACAGACGCTGACGTGCAGAAAATAGAGAAACTGGAACAGCGATACTACGACCCTGAATACTTCTATGGCAATTCGGCACATGCCGACATCGTCCGATCGGCACGCATTGAGGGATGCGGACAGATAGGCCTGCACTTCCGACTCCACGGGAACACGGTGGAAGCAGTGGAACTGAGGGGCGACTTCTTCGTGCTGGCTGATGCCGGAAAGGCATTCAACGCATGCTTTGCAGGACGGTCCTTCACACACGAAAGCCTTGTGCAAGCCATCAGCGAATATCACCCCGAACGCTCCATCAGAGGACTTACGGAAGAAGGGCTTATCAGGATTCTGGACAACTGACAAAAATCTTGCTCTTTCTTAAAGAAAGGGAGACGATTTCTTTGCCATGTGGGAAAGTTTTAGTATTTTTGAGGCGCGAATTAACCATAACACATAATACTATGAGTGATAAAAGAACTTGCCTCTACGAGAGGCACATCCAACAGGGAGCTAAGATGGTGAGTTTCGGCGGATTTGAGATGCCCATCCAATACACCGACATTGCCGACGAACACATTGCCGTTCGCACGGCTTGTGGTGTGTTCGACGTGAGTCACATGGGCGAAGTGCTGGTGACAGGGCGAGAGGCCGAACGCTTCGTGCAACACATCTTCACCAACGATGTCGCAGGTGCTCCCGTAGGTAAGATATTCTATGGTATGATGCTGCATCCCAATGGAGGAACTATCGACGATTTGCTGGTTTACAAGGAGGGAGACGAGCGTTTCTTCCTCGTCATCAATGCCGCCAACATCGACAAGGACTATGCCTGGATAAGCGAACAGGTGAAGGCCTTCGACGCTGTGGCTGAGAATCAGAGCGACTATTACGGACAACTGGCTGTGCAGGGCCCGAAGGCCGAAGGCGTAGTTGAGAATGTGCTGGGACTTCCCTGCCAAGAGTTGGTGTTCTACACCTTCAAAAAGATGCAAGTGGGCAACGAGACCATCATCATCAGTCGCACAGGATACACCGGAGAGGACGGCTTCGAGATCTATGCCTCACACGCCCTCATTCAGCAGATGTGGGACAAACTGATGGAAAGCGGCGAGGCTAAGCCTTGCGGACTGGGTTGTCGCGACACCCTGCGCTTCGAGGTAGGACTGCCCCTCTATGGTGACGAACTGACCGACGACCTCTCCCCCATCGAGGCGGGATTGGGCATGTTCGTCAAACTGGACAAGGAAGAGTTTGTGGGCAAGGAAGCCATCGCCCGCCAAAAGGCAGAAGGCATTACCCGAAAGATTGTGGGCATCGAACTCGAAGGACGCGCCATTCCCCGTCACGGCTACGAGGTAGTTGCCGACGACAAGGTTATCGGTGAGGTCACCACGGGCTATAACAGTATATCGACAGGCAAGAGCGTGTGCATGGCCCTGCTCGACATCAATTATGCCAAATTGGACACTCCCGTTCAGGTGCGCATCCACAAGAAGCTGCAACCCGGCAAGGTGATCAAGAAGAGATTCTACGACAAGAGCTACAAAAAGTAAAGAAGGCCCTTTACCTAAATCCCCCCCCGATGGAGAGGGAGTTTTGGACGAGGCTGAACAAACTGACAAACATAAATAATAGTAATAACAAAACGCCCATGTCCCATATTGCGTTCCTCCCCATTAAGGGGGAGGTCAGGAGGGGGGTCTTATCTATGGCAAAAGTAATTGAAGGGCTCTATTATGCAGAGAGCCACGAGTATGTGAGAGTGGAAGGCGAGTATGGCTACATCGGTATCACCGATTATGCTCAGGACCAGTTGGGTAACGTAGTTTACGTGGATATGCCCGAGGTTGACGATGAAGTAACGGCCGGCGAGGAGTTTGGTGCCGTAGAGAGCGTGAAGGCCGCAAGCGACCTGTTCAGCCCCGTTAGTGGAACAGTAGTGGAGATAAACGAGGCACTGGAAGACGAGCCCGAACTCATCAACAAAGATGCCTTCGCCAACTGGATCATCAAGGTTGAACTCGCCGACAAGAGCGAACTCGACAACCTGATGGATGCTGCGGCATACGAGGCTATCTGTAAGTAAAAAGAGACCCCCTAACCCCTCCCGAGGGAGGGGGAAAGGGTAATTTATTAATTAAAACGATAACGCCCAATTCCCTTATTGGCGTTCCTCCCCAATATGGGGGAGGTTAGAAAGGGGCTTACTATGTTCAAATATTTTCCCCATACCGCCGATGATATCCGCCAAATGCTCGACGTCATCGGCGTGCGGTCATTGGACGACCTCTATGCCGAGATTCCAGAGGAGATAAAACTGCATCGAGAACTCGACATCCCAAGCGAGAAATCGGAAGAAGAGGTTCGTGATATCATCCAAGGCCTGGCCGCACAAAACAAACCACTTATCTGCTTTGCAGGAGCAGGAAGCTATGATCACTACACGCCAAGCGTGATACCATTAATTGCAAGCCGTTCGGAGTTCAGCACCAGCTATACTCCCTATCAGGCCGAAATCAGTCAGGGTACGCTGCAATACATCTTTGAATACCAGACGCTGATGGCCGACCTCACAGGTATGGACATCTCCAACGCCTCGATGTATGACGGCACTACCGCCACAGCTGAAGCCATGATGATGTGTACTGCTGCTGCAAAGAAGCGCAACCGCGTACTCATTTCCAAGACCATGCAACCCGCCGTGCTCGCCGTTTGCAGAACATACGCAAAGTTCCACGGCATCGACCTCGTGGAGGTGCCTGAAAAGGATGGCGTGATGGACAAGGATGTCGCACGCGAACTCATCGAAAAGGACGACGTGGCAGGACTCATCGTTTGCCAGCCCAACCGCTATGGACTCATCGAGGACTTTACAGGTCTGGCCGACTTGTGCCACGAGCATAAAGCCCTGCTGGCTATTAACACGATGGCCTCAGCACTTGCCGTGCTGAAGAGTCCAGGTGAATGGGGCGCAGACATTGCTTGTGGTGACGCACAAAGTCTGGGTATCCCCATGGGTTATGGTGGTCCATACATCGGTTACCTCTGCACCAAGGAAGCCCTCGTGCGTAAGATGCCAGGCCGACTGGTAGGTGCCACCACAGATGCCGACGGACGCCGAACCTTCGTACTTACCATGCAGGCACGCGAACAACACATTCGTCGTGAAAAGGCAACCTCAAACATCTGTACAGCCCAAGGTTTCATGTGCCTCTATGTAGCATGCTACCTGAGTCTGATGGGACCAAAGGGAATGCGCGAGGTGAATGAACAGAGCTATGCCTCGGCACACTATCTGCACGATGAATTGCTGAAAACAGGCAAGTTCGAGAAAGTGTACGACGCACCTTTCCTCAACGAGTTTACCCTGCGATACAAGGGCAACGCTAAAGCTTTGCGCGAGGCTATGGCAGAAGAGGGTTATCTGCTGGGTATCCCTACTTTGTTCAAAGAGAACTGCCTGACCATCGCAAGCACGGAACGCCGCACGAAGAAAGAGATTGACAACATGGTTGAACGCATTAAAACGATAGCCCTATGAACAGAACATACTATGGAAAGTTGATATTCGAACTTTCAAAGCAAGGTCGCGTGGGCTATTCGTTGCCCAAGAACGAATTTGAGGGATACAAAGTGAACGACCTGGGCGCAAATGCTCTGCGCCAGACCGAAACACTTTTGCCTGAGTGCGACGAGCTGACAGTAGTGCGTCACTATACCAATATGTCGAACAACAACTTTGGCGTGGACACAGGCTTCTATCCACTGGGTAGTTGCACTATGAAGTACAATCCAAAGTTGAACGAGGAATTGTGTCAGATGCCAGGTTTCAACATGCATCCTCTGACACCTGCCAAGTACGCGCAAGGTAGTTTGAAGTTGTATGATGAAGTGCAAAAGACATTGGCCGAAATAGCAGGTCTGAGTCGATTCACACTGAATCCCTATGCCGGAGCTCATGGAGAGCTGACAGGCTTGATGGTGATTCGCCAGTACCATATGAGCAGGGGCGACCTCGCTCGTACAAAGATTATCGTTCCCGACTCCGCCCACGGAACCAACCCTGCATCTGCTGCAGTATGTGGATTGCAGATTGTGGAGGTGAAATCGTTGGCAAATGGAACTGTTGACGTGGAGGCACTGAAACCTTTGCTCGGTCCTGACATTGCGGGGATGATGATGACCAACCCCAATACGTTGGGATTGTTTGAGACCAAGATTCCAGAGATTGCACGCCTCGTGCATGAGTGCGGAGGACTGATGTATTACGACGGAGCTAACCTGAACCCGATGCTGGGCGTATGCCGTCCTGGCGATATGGGCTTCGACGTGATGCACATCAACCTGCACAAGACCTTCTCCACACCTCATGGTGGTGGTGGACCGGGCAGTGGTCCTGTGGGTGTTCGCAAAGGTCTGGAACAGTTCCTGCCGAATCCCAATGTAGTCGTTAAAGACTCAAAAGATTACGACCTCCACTGCGACGACAAGTCACTGGGCTATGTTTCGTTCTTCTTGGGCAACTTCGGCATCATCATTCGAGCCTATGCCTACCTGCTCTCTCTGGGTAAGGAGAACATCCCCATGGCGGGAAAACTGAGTGTGCTGAATGCCAACTACATCAAGGAGAGCCTACGCAGTCACTACGAGCTACCCATCGACACGGTGTGCAAGCACGAGTTTGTCTTTGATGGTTTGCGCGAGGAGTATGGAGGCGACCATCACGATTCGAATCACGTTACCACCCTTGATGTGGCGAAGCGTCTGCTCGACTATGGCTTCCATGCACCCACCATTTACTTCCCGCTTCTGTTCCACGAGGCCATGATGATTGAGCCTACGGAGACGGAAAGTAAGGAGACGTTGGACGACTTTATCGCGGTGCTGAAGAAGATTGCCGAGGAGTCCAAGTCCGACCCACAACTGCTGAAGACAGCACCTCACGACACTCCCGTCCGTCGTATGGACGATGTGAAGGCAGTGAAGGAACCGAAGTTTACATTTAAGGCTTTATGAATACTGACCTAATCATCATAGGCGCTGGTCCTGGTGGATACGAAACTGCAGTGCGAGCCGCGAAAGCGGGTTTGCAGGTAGTTGTCATTGAAAGGGAGCACTTGGGTGGCACATGCCTCAATGCAGGTTGCATCCCTACCAAATGCTTGTGCCATTCGGCAGAGAGCCTACCTCCAGCCCCTTCCCAAGGAGAGGGTGGGAAATCATCGGAGTACTTGGCAGAAGCTATTGCAAGGAAGAACGAAGTGGTGGATAAACTGAAAGCGGGTGTAGCACAATTGATGAAGACACCGGGGATTACTCTGGTGGAGGGCGAAGCTAAGTTCGTTGACAGCCACACGGTGGCAATACGGACAATGGACAATGAACAATGGACAATGGACAATGAGTTTACAGCTCCCCACATCATCATTGCTACAGGTAGTGTGACGAAGTTCCTTCCCATCCCAGGGGCTCATGCCGAAGGTGTGCTTACCAGCACTGAGATGCTGAATCTCACCACCCTACCCCAACGCCTCGCTATCATTGGTGGAGGTGTCATCGGCTTGGAGTTTGCAAGCATCTTCCAGGCCTTGGGTTCGCAGGTGACAGTGATTGAATTCTGCAAGGAGGTTCTACCCTTATTCGACCGAGATCTGGCAAAACGCCTTCGCACAAGCCTCAAGAAACGTGGCATAGAATTCCACACGAGTGCTGCTGCAAAAGCCATAACTTCCCCCGCTCCCTCTGAAGAAGGGGAGAAAGTCCTCAAGGTTGATTTTGAAGAGAAGGGTAAGTTACAAAGTGTGGAGGCCGATGTGGTACTGATGGCCGTAGGGCGTGCTGCAAACCTCGACTCCCTGAACCTTGCAGACGTGGGTATTGAGACCACACCACGCGGAATCGTAGTGGACGGACATATGCAAACCAACGTTCCTGGCATCTACGCCATCGGAGACGTCAATGGTCTCATCCAACTGGCCCATGCGGCTTCGGCACAAGGCAGGATTGCGTTGAAGCACATTCTACATGAAGACTCAAAAGTCAAGAATGAAGAATTGATTGTACCCAGTGCTGTGTTCACAGTTCCCGAGGCCGCTATGGTGGGACAGACGGAAGAGCAATTGGAGGAAGCAGGTATCGAATACCAGACCCACAAGTCGATGTATCGCGCCAATGGCAAAGCCTTGGCGATGGAGGCTGAAGACGGATTGGTAAAGATTCTGACCGACAATGAGGGCAAGATATTGGGATGTCACATCCTTGGCGCTCACGCCAGTGACCTCATTCACGAGGCCACGCTGGCTATGCGTCTTGGTGCCACAATCCACGATATTGCCGACACCGTACACGCTCATCCCTCGCTCAGCGAAATCTTACTTGCTGCTGCTGAAGCTTAAGTGCAATACGCATAAAGAAACCGCCTGCTTCCCGATTGGAGGCAGGCGGTTTTTGTTATCGTTATGCAACAGATTACCTCAGTTGCATTTTCTTGCCATTAATCACATAGATGCCGGGACGAGTGGGTCGCTGCTGCAACTTCACACCATTTATCGTGTAGATATCAGCATTGTCGAGTTCGCTGGCATTGATGCTCAGGATACCCACTGGAGCAGGACCTACGACAAGGATTCCCTCAGAAAGACGAGAAGTGTCCCAAGTCAAGCCAAGTGCGGGATTGGGCGAACAGAGGTCGAATGCAAGTCCGTCGACAACAGTAATGGAGGAAGCATCGAAAATCTTAATCTCATCGCCTTCGCTCAAAGCCAAATCCTCCTTACCACGAACAACGAGAGTGCCTCCGAGTTTCAAAGTTCCAATGTTAGTAAACTTACTAAACGACGACCTTGCGCCAATATAAGTTTGAACCGTTCCGTTGATGGTTAGATTACCACCACTGAAGTTCAAGTTTCCAGCCGAATTGGTCTCAGTGATACCACTCCGAATCGTTCCTGTTATGGTGGTAGAACTATTGCCCAACGTACCCCTACCACTTAGGATTGCACCCTTGGCAACAGTCAGTGTGCTCTTACCAAGCATGATGTCGGACTTAGCGCTATTGAGACAAAGTTCTCCTGCATTTACTCGACATGCACCAGTGAAGTCACCACTACCCGTGAACGTCATCTTGCAAGTACCTACTTTGTTGAACAACGACTTGTTGCTACCTCCATCGTCGTGGATAAGTCCAGCAAAGGTGAAATCGTGTCCATCGGAGTTTCCGATGTTCCATGTGTTGCTACCACTGACGGCCGTTTGGTTCTGGAAGTTCGAGACAGGATGATTCAGCGAACCAGAACCCGTCACAGCACCAATGGTCATTGCCTTTGCCACATTCGTCACACCACAACCTGCGGCAATATCGAGTGTGCCATGAGGCATTCCTGATGTGCAGTCAAAGGGAAGCCAAATGCTGGTGTTTGTGTGTTTAACCGTACCCTCAAACTTCGACCAGTCACCAGAGATACGAACACGACTAACGGTGTTACGCGGAACAACTGTCAGCGTACCTTCACCCGTCAGTTTGTTGGTGTAATTCGTGTAATAAGTATTCGTCAGTTGCCATGTTGCCGACTTACCCTTTGGAACCACAATGGCGTGTGTCGTAGATTGTGTGTCGTCCCAAAGTGTTCCACCCTGGAGTTCGATGGTGGAAGCGGCATTGCCCTTACGCTCAGCAACAGCACCTTGCACAAGAACCAACTTCGAAAGGGTGTTGGTATCAAAGCACAGCAATGTACCCGAACCACGTTTCTCAAGCAGAGTTCCTACAATGGGCTTGTCGGCACTGAAGTCAGCAGAGTTGTTGATAACGCCACCTTCGTCAGTACGCACGCGAATAGGTGTCCCCGTCTCCACTGCTGCTGTCGTTTGCAGAACGGCACCATTCTCAATGATAAACTTCTGGTTCGACGTATTCACTGCACCAAGATTTCCGTAAGCCTTTACATCGTTACTCAGATTACTTACCTTGACAGTTCCACCACTGATGATGGTAGCACCCGTGTAGGTGTTGTCGTTGGAGATGGTCAGTGTGCCAGAGCCTCGCTTCACGAGCGAAGCTTTACCTGTAAGCTTACCCGTACCGGTGAAGGTATATGACTTTGAGCTGTTAACAATAACGGTATCGGGGTCGAGATCTCCTGTCAAAGACACGCTGAACTTCGAAGCAGCATCGTCGAAGACAACCTTATCACCTGAAACGAAGATGTCCTTCTCTCCCTCGATGTTCTGGAAGTTCTCGGCATCGGCATAGTTCCACGTCGTGTTTTCACTACCCGTCCAGTACACTATACCTGCATCGCGAATTCCCTCAATGTTCAGATACAACTTGTTCTCCTCAACCGTCAATTTTGCCTTTTGTCCGTTTATACCTTCAATCTTGATGTTGCTGATGTTGCCTTTGATGGTCCCCATCTCACCAATCAGGTACTTGCCTGAAGCCAACTGCGAAGAACCGTTCTCACCATGCACGACGATTTCAAGTACGGGAGAGAGGTATCGAGGACCATACTGTTGCCAAACAGTCGTGGACTTGACTTCGATGTTGAGCAATTGGGCATTGATTTGGTCAATCTTCAGCCCATCGCTATAGGCATTCAGTTTCAAACGAGAACCAAAGTTAAGCATCAAAGAATCCGTGTTGACAACACCTGTCGGACAAACGGAAGAACCATAGTCGGCCTTTATAGAACGGAAAGTTCCTCCGTTGCTGTTGAGCGTAGTATGGCGATTGAGCCACAAAGTGCTTTCCGTTAACTTACCATCAAAGGTGAGTGTGCCTGCCCACACGTTGGTAGGACCAGTGTAGGTCATGTCCACCTTCGGCAATACAAGGATACCGTCGCCCTGCTTAGCCAACGTCATTCCTCCGGTGAAAGCGCCACCCGTAACCGTACAAGTGTAATACTTGTAGTTGATGACTGCCGTTCCATCGGTCTTATTGCTGTTGGTACCTTGTACCCACGAAGGCACGTTGAATGTTGCCACATCAGGATTTGCACCATCGGTGACAGTCACCTTTGTATCATTGGTCTCGCACACCATTACGTGCTGACCTTGGTTTGCCGTAGAGATAGTGCCGCCGTTCTTGATTTCCGTGCGACCTGTCATCGTATATGGAGGAGGAGCCACAGTGATACCTTCCATTTGGCCAAGGAAGAAACTCGTATGAGGCGGTTGGTTATAACCCATACATTGCCAAACCATTGCGTTGCGATACTGATGGTCGTGCCACAGAGTCGGGATGCGATAGGTGGTGGAGATGGGAGTTGTGTAGATGCGGATATAAGCATTATCTGTCGTGCGTAAAACGATTTCCTCACGCCAGTCGCCGATAATGTCACCTTGAGCACATGGATTGTTCTTCGAATCGTTATTGAGTTTACAACCATTCGACTGGAACACGCGTCCGCCAGTAGTCGTCCACACCACAGCCTCTCGTTCTGTGCCAGGACTGTCAAGAATGCCCTCAATAAGGTCGCCCGTCCAATAGATACGGAAATTCAGATGACTCCAGAAAAGTCCATCGTTCGTTCCACCAGTTGCAGGCACATTACTACCCGTGAGTTCCTTGTCGGCAACTGAGGAGAAGAGGCCCGAGTTGACAGAACGTCCCATGCAACCAGGGAAGGAGTTGGAGAAATTACCCATCAAGCCACGACCGTCGTCAGCAGTACCTTTCGAACGGTAGTAAATCTTCGAGGTAGTGGCATTGCGATAGTTATTGTTCGGCTCGTCCTCGTTGCAAGCGAAGAATTCCAGTCCCTTGCGGTAGGGATCGAAATCGCCACAATGCTGGGCATCGCCGTGTCCGAGGCCTGTGGTGGAAAGTCCCTTGCCGTTGTCATCGATAACCATCGAACCGAACACAATCTCGTCGCGTCCGTCTTCATCGACATCGGCAATGCCAAAGTTGTGATAACCATTGCCATACCAAGGGTCTTCCCAACCGCCATTATTACTCCACTCCCAGTATTGGGTCAGCTTGTGCGTCTCGCGATCAACACTGAAGGCTTTCATATGGTGCTTCGTATAACAACCTCGCCCGAGGAAGATGTAGGGATTGCGACCATCGAGGAAAGGTGCTCCGAAATAGTGCTTTGTAGAACGGTGACCCACGATTCCACTTCCCCAGTCGGTGTCGTTTCCGCGAGGAAGCGGATAGGAAATCCAGGGAGAATTCTCATTTCCACTGAGGTTGTACGGCTTACCTGTAGCACCTTCCAGATAGAGGAGATACTCATTCCCACTGCTGGTGAATTCCATACCACTCCAACGCGTGTCAACCGATGCTGAACCTATCGTTTTAGTCGTACCATCGGCCATGTGGATTATCATATTGTCAGCACCACGAAGCAGGCATTCGGCCTTGCCGTCCTGATCCCAGTCGAACATGACGATGTCCCACTGTTCATCAGCACCTGCCATCATGTTGGGACCCATATCCATCCACCACAGGCGTTCGCCCTTCAGGTTGTAACATTCATAGTGATGGAACCTGGTTTTATTGCTTGGATTACGCACGTCGCCGCCATAGTTGCGCTTCACGAGAAACTCCGTAATGCCATCGCCGTCCACATCACCCAAAGAGATGTCGTTGATGATATACTCTGAGGTGGCGTCAGCCCCATTGCGGTCCACCACTCTTGCCACTGCAAATTGCTTGAAACCATCGTTCCAACGCGTTACTTCGGCACTCTTTTCCTGTTCCACACCATTCACTACGGCTGCCACCTGATATTTCGTAGTGGCACTTCCTGACGAATGGTTGTAGTTCGATGCCTTCAGTTTTGAACCCACCAATGCTCCGTTTGCATACAGGTTATATGTAACACCATAGTACTCTTCGGCAAAGATGCGCCAACTGACGAGGTTTCCACCCGACGAACTGGGCACAGCCACAAGTCCACGATCGAGTTTGTCGGTCACACGCTGTGCCTGGACAAGGCCCAGTTGAAACTCAAAAGTAGAGAGTTGAACGTTTGCTACGCCCACGAGCAATAGCAACAAGATGCTTAATCTTTTCATATTGGTTAGTTAATTTGTTCTATATTTTCGGCGTTAACCGATTGTGAATCATAAGAATTCGGGCAATTGATACAGTCGTGTGCTGTTACTGCCCTTGATGAGTATGGTTCGCCCCTCGAGAGGATGGGCTTTTAGCTCTTGTTTAACGTCTTCCACATCGCGAAAAGTTCGAAAATCATGCTTCGTCTGGGCAAAATTCTTGCCCACAAGCCACACTTCTGCCCCACTTTCGCGTGCTTTATCCACTACACGTTGGTGTTCGGCACTGCTGTCCTGACCCAGCTCGCCCATATCGCCAAGAATCATCATCTTCCGATCTGCACATATCTGTTGGAAGTTGTCGAGAGCGGCCGACATGGAGGTAGGATTGGCATTATAGGCGTCGATAATCAGTTGGTTGCGTCCAGTATCCCTAAATTCGCTTCGGTTATTGGTGGGTTGATAGTTGGCAAGAGCCTCGTTTATCAGGCTGAAAGGTACGCCAAATTGCATGCCCACGGCTACAGCCGCCATCAGGTTGTGGATGTTGTAAGCGCCAATCAGGTGTGTCTGCACCGTGTGCCACTGGGTATGTTCCTGACGATAGCGGAATTTCACGAACGGATTGTATTCCACCACCTCACCCCACACTTCAGCACCAGGTGTCCCTGTCAAACCGTATCTAACGGCAGGCATATTGCCAGCCATAGCCACGAGATTCTCTTCAGAAGCATTCAGGAAGATTCCTATCTTATTGTGACTGCGGATGTAGTCATAGAGTTCACCTTTGGTCTTCTTTACGCCCTCAAACGACCCAAAACCTTCCAGATGAGCACGTCCGACGTTGGTAATCAGCCCCATGTCGGGGTCAACGATTGCACTCAACTGAGCAATCTCTCCAGGATGGTTCGCACCCGTTTCGATGATGCCAAAACCATCGTCGTCCTTCAGGGTGAGCAGTGTCAAAGGTACACCGATGTGGTTGTTCAGGTTGCCTTGCGTCCACTGCACAGGACCAATCTGACTGAGGACAGAGGAGACGAGTTCCTTGGTTGTGGTCTTACCATTGGTTCCGGTAATCTGGATTATCATCTTGCCAGGCAACTGTTCGCGATGGTAATGGGCCAATTGTTGCAAGGTTTCCAACACATTGTCAACCAGCATGAAGCGTTCGTCACAAGCCACGCTCGCATCATCAACCACTGCAACAGCACAACCTGCCTCCAGGGCTTTCGAAGCATACTGATTGCCATCGAAAGTCTCTCCCTTGAGAGCAAAGAACATAGAGCCGACAGGACAACGACGGCTGTCGGTAGTCACCACTGGGTGTTGCCTATAAATGGCATATAACTGCTCTAAAATCATCAATTTCACCAAAATAACGGCACAAATATACATTAATTTTTTCACATCTGCGCTCGCGCATGAAGAATATTTAGTGTTTTTAACACGATTCCGTCCGACTAAACGAGCGGAAAAGAAATAATGGTTTCATAGGATTCGGCGTATAAAACTCGTCACGGAGTCACCCAAAACATCGATTTTCTTCGATGAAATGGGCACTTTTTGAAAAAAAATCGTTTAATTTAACAAAGAACCAAAATCAGGAAAAGACACAACCTGCGTTACAGTGTTACAGTGTTACAGTTCCAAAATTGGTAATGCAAATGTCAAAAGTAAATTTTATATTTATATATATAAATATCTAAATATAAGCATCAATCTAAGTCAAAGAAAATGTGTTTGGAGAACTGTAACACTGTAACAAGTGTAACAAGAAAAAAAATAAAGAAAATGATGAAAAAAGTTGTCCCAAAATTCGTGCACCGCAATAGGAATGTTGTATCTTTGCAATAAGGTTGAGGGGTAGAAGCCTCTGGCGAGAATGAAAAGCCGGCATTCCATTCTCTACTCGCTTCGCTCGAGACCTTGCTTGTTCGTGAATGGTCATTCGAGGGGCATCGTACAAGTTTACGAGACGGCGCGTACAAGCATACGACAAGACGGCATTAATAGCCGAATAGATATAGCACGTTCTTTGACATATTTTCATTAAAGAAGGAAACGCCTTGCAATGCACCGACCGCTGTCGAGCAAACTTCACCAGACAAAAGCGACTGGAAAAGCACATCATCGGCTCGTAGGCGCCCAACGAGCCAGCCTAAAGAACCTCTCTGTCGATTTTTTATAAAAAAAACTCTGCTTTTGTGCATCATTCCACAATTTTTTCCTAACTTTGTCTGTCAATTATTTGATAGGGGCGCATGCAAGGGCGCATACGCACAAAACATGAAGAACGACGCAACATACTCTATGAACATCGGTGGTCGGCTTCTGGAATGGACAAAGCTACTCGTGATGGGAATCCTAAATGCGACTCCCGACTCGTTCTTTGCCGACAGCCGGAAACAGACGCGAGAGGACATTGCTGTACGTGCGAGGCAGATAGTGGAAGAAGGTGCCGCAATCGTCGACATAGGTGCCTACAGCACACGCCCTGGAGCCTCGGAAGTGAGCGAGGAAGAGGAGTTGCGCCGACTGCGTCAAGCGCTGGACGTAGTCAAGCAGGAAGTGCCGGACGCGGTGCTTTCGGTTGACACCTTCCGTGCTTCGGTAGTGGAAAGGATTGCTGGAGAGTTTGGTCCCTTCATCGTTAACGACGTGACGGGAGGCAGTGACCCTGAAATGTTCTCCACAGTAAGCAGAATGGGCCTCCCCTATGTACTCACCAACGTGGGCTCAACGGCCTTACCGCTCACCCTGGTCGAGTCGATTTCACGCCTCCGAGAGATGGGACAGTGCGACATCATCATCGACCCAGGCTTCGGTTTTGGCAAGACATTGGACGAGAACTATCAGATAATGGGCCAGCTGGAGGCTTACAAGGCTCTGGGACTTCCGTTGTTGGTGGGAGTGTCGAGGAAGAGCATGATATACCGACTGCTGGAATGCACACCCGACAATGCCCTCAACGGCACCACGGTGTTGCACACTATCGCCCTCCGGAGTGGAGCCGACATACTGCGGGTACATGACGTGAAAGAAGCTGTTGAGACAATTAAAATAGTGGACAAAGTGAGTTTTCCCAACTCGTAAATCGTAATTATTAACTAACAAGCCGTGTTCTTCAATTTCGGAATAAAAGATGCAATAGACATACTGCTTGTGGCGGTCATCCTCTACTACTGCTACAAGGTGATGAAGCGTTCTCGCTCCGTCAACATCTTCTATGGCGTGCTCATCTTTGTCAGCTTCTGGATCATCGTTTCCAAAGTGCTCGACATGAAGCTGCTGGGAGGCATCCTGAATCAGTTGGTCAACGTGGGTGCAATCGCCCTTATCATCCTGTTCCAAGAAGACATACGGCATTTCTTTTACGACCTGGGAGCACACGAGAAAGCCAGTAAGTTTGTGCGACTGTTCCGAAGTGACAGGAAGAGACGCAAGGACAACGAATACCGCAATGACCGCGAGGTCATCTTCCCCATCGTAATGGCCTGTCTGAACATGAGTAAGCAGCACATTGGAGCACTGATTGTCATGGAGAACGATATGCCTCTGACTGAAGCCATACGATCGGGAGAGACCATCAACGCTCGCATCACACAACGATTGATTGAAAACATCTTCTTCAAGAACAGTCCGCTTCACGATGGTGCCATGATAATTTCGGAAGGAAAGATTACAGCTGCTGCTTGCATCCTGCCCATCTCCCACGACCTGGACATCCCCAAGGAATTCGGACTGCGCCACCGTGCAGGTAAAGGCATCACTTCAGACACCGATGCTCTCGCCATCATCGTCAGCGAAGAGACGGGAAACATAACTGCTGCATACAGCGACCAGTTCCGAAGCCACCTCACTGCCGAAGAGCTGGAAATCATTCTGCTAAAGGGAAGGTTTTAACATTTAACATTTGACACTTGACATTTGACATAAAACATAAAACATAACACTATGACCTTAATCGAAAAAATCATTGCTCGCGCACAAAGCAACCGCCAGCGTATCGTGCTACCGGAATCACTGGAAGAACGCACACTGACTGCCGCCGACCGCGCTGTAGCAGACCAATTGGCCGAAATCATCCTTATCGGAAACCGAGAGGAGATTCTGGCACGTGCCAAGGAACTGAACTTGACACACATCGAGGGGGCAACAATCATCGACCCGAAGACCAGTGAGAAGACCAACGAGTATGCCGCCCTGCTCTACGAATTACGGAAGGCGAAAGGAATGACACAGCAGGAGGCTTGGAAGAAAGTTCTCGACCCCTTGTATTTCGGATGCCTCATCATCAAGAGCGGCGATGCTGACGGACAAATCAGCGGTGCTCTCAGTACGACAGGCGACACCTTGCGCCCCGCCCTGCAGATCATCAAGTGCGCACCTGGAATCACTTGTGTCAGCGGTGCAATGCTGCTCATCACCAAGACACCGCAATATGGCGAAGACGGTGTGCTGGTCGTAGGCGACGTGGCAGTTACGCCAATGCCCGATGCTGCACAACTGGCTCAAATTGCTGTATGTACGGCACAGACTGCCAAGAGCGTTGCAGGTTTCGAAGATCCTCGCGTAGCCATGCTTTCCTTCTCAACAAAGGGCAGTGCCAAACACGAGGTTGTGGACAAGGTGGTGGAAGCCACACGACTGGCCAAGGAACTAAGCCCCGAACTGAAGATTGACGGAGAACTGCAGGCGGATGCAGCACTTGTGCCATCAGTTGGCGAGAAGAAGGCTCCTGGCAGTGAGATTGCTGGACATGCCAACGTGCTCGTCTTCCCCAATCTGGAAGTGGGTAACATCGGTTACAAACTGGTGCAACGACTGGGCAATGCCGACGCTATTGGCCCCATCCTGCAAGGTATAGCTCGCCCTGTCAACGACCTCAGTCGCGGTTGCTCGGTTGATGACATCTACAAGATGGTTGCTATCACTGCCTGCCAGGCTATGGATGCAAAATAAGAGGCAGAAAAAACAAACATTAATAACAATAAAAAACTAAAGAATTGCCCCTATAACTCCCTTTAAGGAAACCGTTCCCCTCCAAATAAGGGGAGCTCAGGGAGGGGGTCTGAATTATGAAAATTTTAGTATTGAATTGCGGAAGCAGTAGTATCAAATACGCATTGTATAACATGGATGACCAAAGCGTCATCATTAGTGGCGGAATTGAAAAGATAGGTTTACCCGACTCTTTCATCAAATACAAGTTCAAGGGCGAAAAGTATCAAATCAACCGACCCATCGAGGAACATACCGCAGGCGTTCAGTTTATCTTTGAAGTGCTGACTACAGGAGACCACGCCGTGCTTAAGAATCTCGAAGAACTGGATGCTGTAGGCCATCGCATGGTGCATGGAGGCGAGAAGTTCAACAAGAGCGTCATCCTCACACCGGAGGTAATGAAAGCCTTTGCCGAATGTAACGATTTGGCACCTCTGCACAACCCTGCCAACATCAAAGGTGTGAACGCCGTGAAAGCATTGTTGCCAGAGATTCCACAAGTTGGCGTTTTTGACACCGCTTTCCACCAGACGATGCCCGACTACGCTTATATGTATGCACTTCCCTATGAATTGTACAAACAATATGGGGTACGCCGATATGGTTTCCACGGAACAAGTCACCGCTACGTCAGTCAGCGCGTTTGCGAATATCTGGGCATCAAGCCAGAAAGTAGTCGCATCATTACCTGCCATGTGGGCAATGGCGCCAGCATAGCCGCTGTGAAGAATGGGAAATGTGTTGACACCTCCATGGGTCTGACACCTCTGGAAGGACTGATGATGGGAACCCGCAGTGGCGACATTGATGCTGGGGCTGTCACCTTCCTCATGGACAAACTGAATCTTGACACCAAAGGCATCTCCAACCTGCTGAACAAGCAAAGCGGACTGGCTGGAGTAAGCGGAGGAAGCAGTGACTTCCGCGACATCCTGAAAGGTATAGAAGAAGGCAACGACCGCGCACGCCTTGCTAAGGAGATGTACACCTATCGCATCAAGAAATATATTGCCCAGTATGCTGCGGCTATGGGTGGTGTAGATGTCATTCTGTTCACTGGAGGCGCTGGCGAAAACCAATGGGAAGTACGCGAAGGTGCCACCAAGGGTCTGGAATTCATGGGTGTGAAAGTCGACCCCGAAAAGAATCATGCCATCCGTGCCAAAGAGGCCATCATCTCGTCCGAAGATAGCAAAGTGACCGTCTGCGTTATCCCCACTGACGAAGAACTGATGATTGCCAAAGACACTATGGCATTGGTGAAATAGGCCGTCAATTGTTAAACAAAGGCGACTGCACAAAATCGTACAAATATGTCACAAATTGTATGCGTTTATTATAATAATAAGTAGTAGATTTGCACCAAACATACATATTTAATTAACCTTATTATTAACTTAAAACAAAACACAATGAAAAAGTTCCTACTTTCACTCATTGCAACAGTGATGTCTTTATTCTCTGCTCATGCAGCATGGGAACAGACTACATCAATTGCAGTGGGCGATGTTGTTGTGCTTGCTGTGGACAATGGTTCTGTAACCAGAGAACTGAGTGGTATAACCACTACCGGTACGACCATTGGACAGGTTGAAGATTACACAACAACGCCGGCAGGAGTCTATCCACTCACCGTAGTGAAAGGCTCCGAAAACGGTTCATTTGGTTTTAAGAATGCCGACGGCGCCTATTTGGCTTGGTCGTCTGGTAATTCTCTGAAAACCATTAGTGAACTAGACGCAAGTTCATCGTGGACTGTATCATTTACGGAGGCCGGTACTGCTGACATCTACAATGTTGGCACTCCTGAGCGCAAACTCCAGTATAATGCATCGAGTCCTCGTTTTGCTTGCTATGGTAACTCCGGGCAGACAGCTCCCATCTTCTTTAAGCAAGCTGCTGCCGGTACCGTGCTGAAACCCACCATCACTCCGGGTTCCACTACGGTATTCGAGGCCCAGGAGGTAACTATTACAGCCGAGGATGGTGTAGACATTTACTACACCTTGAATGGCGGTGAAGAGCAAAAATACGAGGCTGCTTTCACCGTTACAGAGACAACAACCATCGAGGCTTATGCCAAGAAGGGTGAAGAGAAGAGTGAGACAGCCAAGGTTGTCATCACCTTTGGCCCTGTTTACAACACCTTTGCTGCTGCCAACGAGGCCGCTACAAGCACAAGAGTTGTTTCTCGACTGAACTTCACTGACGCTCTGGTAACCTACGTAAACGGTTCCAACGCCTACATTCAGGATGCATCTGGTGCCATGATGATTTATGGTACTAACGAACTCGTTGCTGGTGACAAGATTAAGGGTTACATTCAGGGTCAGTTATACCTCTACAATGGCTTACCCGAAATCGCTTCCCCCACATTTGAGGTAGAAACCGTTTCTTCTGGAAATACGGTGAAGCCCACCGAGGTAGATGCTGCTGACCTGGCTGCAAATCCTTTAAAGTACGTTAGCCAGTACGTTACGGTTAAGCCTGCTAAGTTTGAAGAGGATGCAGAAGTTGCCACCAAAGTTAACCTCAACTTCACTGTTGGAGAGACTGCTTTGGTACTTCGCAACAACTTCGTACTTGAGTTTGGTGTAGAAGCTGGCAAGTCTTACGAAGTAGCTGCATTGGTTACCATCTACAACAGCACTATTCAACTCTATCCCACAAAGGAAGAGGATATTGCCGAAATGGGAGGTGACGAAGCCGCTTATTACGATGCTCTTGCTTCTATTGAGGCAGGTGCCGTTTATCGAATCAAGACCAATGTGGGTGGGACAATGTACTACCTGAAGTCTGATGGTACGCTGACTGCCGACGCAGCTTCCGCTGGAGCATATAAGTTCTCTAAGATTGCTGGTGCTGCTTACGAGTATGGTTTCAACCTGCTTGAATCCTACTTCACCAATCCTCCTCAGGGTGGTAATCCAGTTCTCGCCAATGGTCGTATCGCTGTAGATCCTACCAGCAAGCGCGCTGACTGGGAGGCTCAGGTATTCTTCCTGAAGGATGGCAAGTATGCCGTTCGTGCTACCAATGCCGCTGGTGGTGACAGCGGTTGGCCTTTGAACGCAAGGACATTCTGGACAGTCAACGAAGGTCCCGTTGCTGAATACTCCTTCGACATGAACTACATCTGGGAGTTAGAGTATGCATATGATGCCGAAGCTGCTAAACAACATGAGGAAGCAGCTGCTCTAGTTCAGACTTGGGTCACAACAATTCAGGCTGCCAAGGGTCTAGTACAGGATGCTTCTATGTACACCAGTAATGCTGTGCAGCAAGGCGAAGGCTCTATCGCAGCTCTGTTGGATGGTACATACGAGAGCTACTTCCACTCGTGCTGGAGCAATGGTCCTGCTGAAGACCACTATCTGCAGGCTGAACTGCCTGAAGCTACTCAGAAGTTCCAGTTCTACTACAAGAAGCGTCACAACAATAACAACAACCGCCCGACGTCAATCGTTATTTCCGCCAGCAATGACGGCGCAAGTTTCACAGACGTGATGACGATAAACTCTGGCTTACCCACCGACGCTTCGGTTCTTGACTACGTCTCCGACGTTATCGACCTCGGTAGCGCATACAAGTATGTACGCTTCACCATTACAGGTACTAACAACGGTGCAACGAACAACGGACACCTGTTCTTCACATTCTCTGAGTTCTACATGTTGCCCAACGTTCCTGAAGCAGAAGAGGCATTGGCTGTAGTTAAGGAAAACATACCTACCTATTCACTTGATGTCGATAAGGTTATGGCCATCGACGAAGCCCTGAAGGCTGCGTTTAGGACCGTTAACGTGACCTATGCCCTGTATGAAGCTGACGGCACCACATTGGTTAGCCAGAAGATTATTGTTCAGGAAGCAGGAAGCGAAGTTAACGTTCCATCCGACTTGGCAGGCGTTCCTTATTACGACTATGCTACCGAAGGCACAATCGGCAATGAGGATTGCACCATCAAGATTGTACGTTCCTTCAAGGAGGGTGTTGTTCACTCATTGAGCGACCTGAACAATAATAAGGCATACACTATCAGTTGCGATCGTGGTGCTCTGCTCACAAAGGACGGCTATGTAGCTTCAACAGCTCACAGCTCACTCACCAATGCTGAGCCTGGCCTGTTCGCTATCATCAACCACGAGGATCACTATTACCTCTACAGTGTTGCTGACAAGAAGTTCATGACGTTCGACCCCAGCGTTTCAGACGATGGTTCTCGTGGTCCTTTGGCTGACGAGCCCACTCATGGAACCGAAGATGCTATCATCCTGGAGGCTAAGACCGATCCGTACTTCTTCGCATACTTCACTGCTGGTGGTTCAAACTATGGTTTCAATACCAATGGTAACAATCCTTATGGTTATGTAATCAACTCATGGATGAACGCAGACCCAGGTAACCAGTACTACATTATTGAAGCTGCAGACTTCGATCCCAAGGAGGCATTGATTGCTCTGGGTGTACAGCCTACACTTGAATATGCCAAGTACATCGTTCAGAACGTGGGCAGCGGACTCTACTGGGGTGCTGGTAACGATTGGGGCACACGTGCTTCTCTGATTCCCAATCCCGAGTTCGTGAAGTTCGATCCCACCGACATGCCCGAAGGCCAGTACAAGCTGGAATCTCAGGTTAATAACGGTGGTACACAGTACTACTTCAATGGCGACTATATGGACAATGGTTCACCCGTTGCCCTCGCAATCACCATGCTGGCTAATGGCAACTACACCATTGCCAATGCCGCCGACGGTGGATTCTACGGCTACGATGGCAACAGCACCATTCTTGG
>JAGCVH010000059.1 GCA_017962495.1 Bacteroidaceae bacterium | reverse complement strand
GGAGGATGATGACCTTTCGCTGCTGTTCGGGCAATGCTTCTATCAGTCGTTTGGCTTGTTCTGCATGGTCCCGTAATTCGGCTTCGCGATGGAGGTCTTCGCCCGAGGGCAGGAGACTGATATCTTGAGGCAGTGAGGTTTCAGAATGACGGCTTTGACGCAGATCGAGGAATCGCCGTTGAACGAGCTTTATACAATAGGCTTCTGCATTCTGGATGTCAGGGAGTTCGTCGCGTTGTGTCCATAGTTTCAGGAACACGTCCTGTACCAGGTCCTCGGCTTCCTCCCGGTTCTCCGTCAATCGCCACGCAGCCCAATACATCCTTCGGCTTAGGGGCAGGAACCTTGCCTTAAACTCGCTCGCCTCCATTCCTTCGGTTAGTCTAGCATATCCTCTATAGCTCTCACGTCATCAAGCGATAGGTGTCCCGTAATGTTGATTATAGCCAGTTCCTCGTCTTCGGCCAGAAGTGCGAACTTGCTTTTCCCATTCTTCATTGTAAGCTGATAGATGAGTATTTGTTCGCCATCCTCTTTCACGCGCAATATCTCCTCGTAACCCTCACTCCGGTAGGCGGCAAGCGCCTCTTGCTTAATCTTCTTGGCCATATCGCTGTTCTCGCAGGTCATAACGCGGATTCCTTTGATTTTGTCTGTCAGTTTTTTTGCTTCGTTGTCGGCTCGCCCTGCTATTCTCATCAGGAACTTGGGTACATGAAGCGTCGTCACTCCTTCCTTGTCCTGATACTTCTGGAAAACCTTCTTCTGTGCGTTAGCTGTATTACCCATCAGCACCAGTAGGGTCATGATTATCAACTTCTTCATTGTCTTAATTGTTTTGAATACTTGATTTACGAGCGCACTCAATTATACAGACGTATTGAAGAAGCATTTTGTGACAAAAAAAGTGATTTTATAGTTTCAGCAACTTATCGATTTGCTTCGGGGAGGCTTGGGGTAGAAGGGAGGAAAGGTGGGCGTGCATGCGCTGGAAGGATTCCTCAGGCGTGCGGTCGCAAAGGCAAGCCTCGCGTCCCAAGAGGGCTTCTGGAGTGGTGAGCAACGACCATCCCCAACCGTACTCCCGATTGTGCTTGTCGCGAGGATATACGAAGTCTTCGGTAATGATGTGACACCCCATCTGCAGGCGGGTTATGTATGAGTCGAAACGGCTGCGCATCTTTGGTCCAGTGAAACCACATTCGGCACGCAGTTGACGGGTGATGAGGCTCTCGTGTTCGCGAAGAGTCTGCAAGATCATATCCTCGATGGTGCCCTCCTCTGGTACAGGCATGCGACTGCGACGGTAGTTTATCAGGTCGGGCCACCAGGAACGACTGACGAAGCCTGCCTTTCCGGCGAAGAACTTGCCATAGACGCAAGGGCTCTCCGTAACTATCGGACCCTTCCACTTCCATAGAGGCCAGTCCCATCCTCCGTCGGGGAACACCACATAGCGACATTCTTCGTCGGCCATCTCTTCGGCGGAGAAGCCCGCTATCCCGCTATCAAGAAGGGGCAGGAACCCAATCTCCTGGATGAGGTCCATCATGCCCATCTGGTCGTGTATCTCGAAACGTGCCATCTTTCTCTCTTTTTCGTATGCGAAGGTACGATTAAGCGAGCAAAAAGACAAATCTATTTGAACTTTTTCGAGCGGAAGTAGCTAAAACGCGGTTTTAAGGTACGAAAAACTTAGGAAATAAACGAATAAATGCGAAGCTATGATTAAACACTCCTGCGATTAAGGGCGTTTCGTACATCTATATTATATAAGAGAGTCAGCACACTTAACCGTCAAATCACCGTCAATATTTTGACGGTAGTACCTTCAAGCCATTGACGGACATACCTTCAAGCCATTGACGGAAGTACCGTCAAAATATTGACGGCATCTTGACGGTTATTTGCAGGGAGGCTTGAACTAAGAGAAGTCGATGTGCTCTTCGTAGTGCTGGAAGTGGCGATTGGAGGTGTCGTATCCGTGACGCCTGAATATGTCGAGGATGGCCTGCTGTTGTTCGGGCGTAAGCTTGTAGTATCCTCGGTTGTATCGCCAGAAGTCCGACTCGCTACGAAAGTGGAAGATGACCTCTGAACGCAGGCGTGAGTAGTCCTTCTTCTGCACGTCGTTGAAGAGTGTCTTAAATCCCCAAGCCGAACGGATTAGGCGCAGTTGGCGGAACATCGGGCAGTTGCCGTCCTTGAGTGTAGTGGGGTAGACACAAGGCCCGTGGGTCTTGCTCTGTGAGATGGTCTGTCCAGCAGCAAAACGCACACATTGCTGGCGGTGAGGGCATTGGTCGTTGAAGCAGACGGCATATGCTTTGGGTATGTCTTCAGTGCGTACGGTTATAGGTGTTTCGTTCATAGTCGTAGATTTTATGCATAAGTTACTTTCTATATGCAAAGATACGAATTTAATTTTATAACATATGACGCAAACGAGAAATATTTTGCGCCAGGGCATTGGATTATTGCTTGAGATTTATTAACTTTGCGTCGTAACACGTAAAATAGTGATTATGAAACGATTTGCAACATTAGCTGTCCTCCTGCTGACAGCAACGATGGGGCTGGAAGCCCAGAAGCCTATGAAGGCGCCCAAGGGTGGCAAGGCCATTAGTGATGAACTTATCGGCATCTTCTTCGAGGATATCTCCTCGTCGGCCGACGGTGGACTGTATGCCGAACTATTGCAGAACGGCTCGTTCGAGTACAATGCCAACGAACGTGACGGTTGGGGACCTGGCACAGCATGGAAGACTATCCGTCCCGGACACTCGTTGGGCTATCTGGAAGTGCGTATGGCAGAGGATGCCTTGTCGTATCAACAAGCTGGGAATGGCAATAATCCCACCTACATGCGCCTGCACACAGAACGCGTGAAAGAGTATTACGACTATAAGGGCTGGAAGGGCTTCGGCTTGCAGAACGATGGCTTCGACGGCATCTCGGTTAAGGCCGGTGCGAAGTACGACTTCTCGGCATTCTTCCGCAACCCCGTTGGAGCCAGTCAGGCAAAGACGGAGGCGAGCACTCGCGTTCGCGTAGCATTGGTGGAACAACAGGGTTGGGGACGCGACCCCAAACTGCTCTGTGACGCCGTCATCGAAGTTCCCTTTGGCTCCACTACGGGTTCCTGGAAGAAGTATGAGACCACCCTCACGCCGACAGAAGATAGTAAGAATGCAGTGTTGCAAGTGCTCATGCTCACTCAAGGCGAACTTGATGTGGACCAGTTCTCACTGATGCCTCAAGATACATATAAGGGTCATGGCCTGCGCAAGGATTTGGCTCAGGCTCTGGCAGACCTTCAGCCGAAGTTCATGCGCTTTCCCGGAGGTTGTGTGGTACACGGAGGTGGCGACGGCTTCTGGAATACCTATCGCTGGAAGACTACGATAGGACCGAAGGAGACACGCCGTTCGTTGAAGAACACTTGGGGTTACCACCAGTCGATGAGCCTTGGTTACTATGAGTACTTCCAGTTCTGTGAGGACGTGGGTATGCAACCTCTGCCCATCCTGCCTTGTGGCGTATCGTGTCAAGGCACGAATGGCGGTTGGGGCATGAAGGACCAAGCACAGGACGTAGTGCCAATGTCGGAGATGGACGAGTGGGTGCAAGATGCTTTGGACCTAATCGAATGGGCTAATGGCGACGCAACCACCACGTGGGGAAAGAAACGTGCCGAGCAAGGCCATCCCAAACCCTTCGGCCTGAAGTATTTGGGCTTGGGCAACGAGGAAAAGATTACACCTGAGTTCATAGAACGCTTTAAATATATGTATGAACGTATTACCAAGGCTCATCCCGAGATTGTCATCGTGGGCACAGCCGGACCTGGTTCGCATCCGGGCAATCCCGACTTCACAAACGGATGGAAGTTAGCCGATGAACTTGGTATGCCTATCTTGGACGAACACTATTACGAGCCTAACCGCTATTTCCTTTCAAGCCGTCAGTACGATAGTTATCCTCGCGACCGCAAGACAAAGGTCTATCTGGGCGAGTATGCGGCTAAGGACAAGAAACTTATCGATGCCTTGGCTGAAGGCCTGTATCTCCTGCATGTCGAGCGCAATGGCGATGTGGTTTGCATGACTTCCTATGCACCTCTCTTTGCACGCAAAGGTGCTACTAACTGGAATCCCGACCTGATTTACTTCGACAACGAACGTCCTTTCCTCACTTGCAGTTACTATGTGCAGCAAATGTTCGGTCAGTCGGCAGGTCAATATTACTATGGCGATTGCGTTCGCTTCGACGGCGATGATGCTGGTGTCGTTCAGCCTGTAGCAGATAGTCACTACGGTCAGTCCGTTGTGCTGAACGTGAAGACCCGTCGTCTCTTCGTCAAGCTCTGCAATGCCAGTGGCGATGCGAAGAAAGCCCAAATTGATATCTCCCGTTTCGGAAGCATCAAGAGTGTTACGAAGACCACCCTGCAAGGTAGGCCTGACGACGAGAACAGCTTCGACCAACAGCCCATTGCCCCAAAGACGGAAAGCATAAAGATGAAGGGAAAGACGTCGCTTGACCTTGCTCCCTACAGCTTTGTAATGCTGGAGGTTGCATTATAGTCTTAGCCTCTCTCGGCGAAGACCTTTGTTGCCTTGTCTTAAAGCCTTATCGGCTTGGGGATTGTGCAGGGGTGCAAGCAAAATAATGTTATGCAATTGTGACAAAAGTGTATAATTCTCTTACCATGAACGGACATATGCCGCATTCCACTTGGCTATATCCGAGATTATGATTACCTTCGCAAAGAGCATTTGATAAGTAATATGATGAAAACACCCGTAGGAATCATCGGTTTCGGTCGTATGGGCCGCTGTTATCTAAAGGAATTGCAGCAGAACGAGGCATTCGAGGTTGCTTATATTTGCGACAACGATGCCGAGAGTCGTGAGGTTGCTCGCAAGCAGGCGCCCGAGGCACAGATAGTGGCGGATGACCAAGTAATCTTTGATGATAATAATGTTCAGCTTGTAGTGTTGAGTACGACTGCTGACGCACGTCTGCAACAAATCCGGAGGGCATGCGCCACAGGCAAGCACATCATAGCCGAGAAGCCCATAGCCGACACGCCTGAGAACGAATGGGAGGCAGTGAGACTTGTCGAGCAGTCGCCCATTATGAGCACGGCAAACATGTATTTGCAGAATTCATGGTATCATGAGGCAATGAGCGAGGCAGTCAAGAGTGGCGATTTGGGCGAACTTGCTATCGTGCGCATTTGCCATATGACCCCGGGGCTCGCGCCTGGAGAAGGCCATGAGAGCGAAGGCCCGTCGTTCCATGATTGCGGTATGCACTATGTGAACTTGGCCCGATGGTTGGCGCAAAGCGAATATAAGACTTGGCACGCGCAAGGAATTCGCATGTGGGATTGGAAAGACCCTTGGTGGTTGCAAGTGCATGGGACTTTCGAGAATGGTATCGTTTATGACATCACTCAAGGCTTTGTCTATGGACAGTTGTCCAAGGACCAGACGCATAACTCTTATGTGGAACTCATTGGGACAAAGGGCTTTTGCCGTATGAAGCACGACTTTAAGACTGCAGTTGTGGATATTCACGGTGTCACGGAGACAAAGCACATCGAACGTCCTCATGGAGGAAAGAATATCGATAGGCTTATTGCCCTGATGGCCGAAAGCATAGAGACGGGAAAGCGTAATATATGCATGCCTTCCTTCCGCGACTCGGCTATCGCATCTGAATACGCTTGGAAGATGTTGGAAGATGCCAGGAAAAATGAATTGCCCTCCATAGGGACGCATGAAGAACTTGAGGAGATATGGGAGCATCGACGCAATCTCAAAGACGGTTACGGCTTATTGCCTCGCCTTAATAAAAATGTATAATCTACGGTTTGACGCTATACCTTATTCTAACTTTAACTTATTAACTTTTAACTTATCATATTATGTCAGACGTATCAAGAAGAGAATTTCTCAAAAAGGGCTCTGCTACTTTGGCTGGCCTTATGGTTGCACCTTACATCGTTCCTAATACGGTTTTAGGTGCCAAGAATGGACGCAAAGCTCCCAGTGACAAACTGAACATCCTCGGTGTCGGTATTGGCGGACGCGGAGCTGCGGACCTTTCCGAGATGGCAAAAACGGAAAACATCGTGGGTCTCTGTGACTGCGACTGGAAATACGCCAAGCATGTCTTCGACAAGTACCCCGATGCCAAGAGGTATAACGACTATCGCAAGATGTATGATGAGATGTTGAAGTCGGCCGATGCCGTAATGGTAGCCACTGCAGACCACACTCACGCTATTATCGCAGCAGAGGCTATGATGGCAGGAAAGCATGTCTATGTGGAGAAGCCCATGACGCTCTATGCCTATGAGAGCCGTTTGCTCACCAAGTTGGCCGCTAAGAATAAGGTTGCTACCCAGCAGGGTAATCAGGGTGCGTCCAGTGCCGGCACACGCCAGGCCATTAACTGGTTGTGGAATGGCGAGATAGGAGAGGTAACGAAGATTGAAGCCTTCACCAATCGTCCTATTTGGCCGCAAGGCATGCCTGCCCCGAAGGAGGCACAGGCAGTTCCCTCTACAATGAATTGGGATGCCTTTATCGGTCCGGCTCCCATGCGTCCTTACAATGAAGTCTATACGCCTTGGAACTTCC